>JBGSSG010000150.1:0-3017 GCA_041737185.1 Anaerohalosphaeraceae bacterium | reverse complement strand
GTCTTTTTCCCTGATATAGAGGTAATGCTTGGTGATGTTGGGGTTTGGATTGATATTATCGGGGCCCAGGGCAGTGTTCCATCCCAACTGCACATCAACTCCGGTAACCCCCAGAACGCCAACTTCGCCAATATCGTCACTAACATTAGTATCATTGGCGGGACTGGGATTAGACGCTGAGTTGATCATAGTCTCGGCCTCAACCTTCATATTGTCTATACCCAGATTGTTCCACCAGCCCGGATCGACGGAGACGCCAATGCTATGGCCGACAGTCCCAGCATTCAGGCCGCCTGTGGTGGAAAAAGAGACCGTGTAGTCAGCCCAAGCGGCGGTGGAGGCCGGAGAGGCTGTGACGATAATCGTCCATACGGCGCCGTTGATGTCCTGCATTGAGAATGGTACTGCGGCGGGAACGGCGTAGCCTTGCATCCGCATCGTCAGGGTGTAATTCGTATTGTTCAAAATAACCACGCCGGTGTTTGTGTAAATCTGCGTCCAGCCGGCGCTGTCCCACCAACTGTTCATCTGTACCAGGGTTCCCATAGCTCGAATACCCCCCGCGGTGGCTTCGTTCGTGGCGTTCGATCTCTCTGTCCAGCCTGTAAGGCTTGACATATCGTTTTGCCAGACCACCGCCGGAGCCGCTAACGCCAGGCTGCTTAAAATACAAACAGCCGGCAATAAAAGAACAAGGAACTTTTTCATTTTGCATTCTCCTTGAATTAAAACATAATGGAATTTAGACCTACTACGTATAGGTTCACACTTGACCACTGCTGACTTGGCATATTTACATTCTTCAAAGTAGTTCCCGGCCTGCTTCTGACGGCAGGCCGGGAATTTTTAATTCATACCTGCTGGTTCTTAGCTGCGTTTTTTCAGCGACAGAAGCGAGCCTAATCCGAGAAGAATCATTGTTGCAGGCTCCGGAATGGAGTCAATCTTCATATTGTCCACACTAATATTGTTCCACCAGCCGGGATCGACCGAGACGCCAATGCTATTACCGACAGTCCCAGCATTCAGGCCGCCTTTGGTGGAAAAAGAGATAGTGTAGTCCGCCATAAGGGCGGTTTGAGCCGGAGAGGCTGTGACGATTATCGTCCATACGGCGCCGTTGATGCTCTGCATTGAGAATGGTACTGCGGCGGGAACGGCGCTGCCCTGCATCGTCATCGTCAGGGTGTAATCCGTATTGTTCGCGATAACCACGCCGGTGTTCTTGTAAATCTGTGTCCAGCCGGCGTTATCCCACCAACTGTTCATCTGAACCTTGGTGCCGCCCACAACACGAATACCGCCGGTCGCATCGCCGGCTTCATTCGTAGCGTTTGACCGCTGCGTCCAGCCTGCTGTGGAAAGGGCTGACATACCGTCCTGCCATTCCACTGTCGCCTGCGCAAATGAAATTGCCAAAAGAACCATTGAAAACAACACTAACTTTTTCATCTTTCCATTCCTCCAAAAAAAAGTACACTTTTCTTTTTTCCGCAGCGGAACACCCGCCGCGCTTTACATCACACACATTACATACACATTACACACACACTACACACTACCTACGTTTGTTCTTCTGTTTTTGCCCTCCACATTGAATTGTTAACTTTTGTTAATAGGCAGCCATTCTCTTTACATAAATGCCGCCTGACAATCCACGACTATAATCATACCATTTCTATCGTCCAAAAGTAAACGCATCTGCGTATCAAAAAACCGCAATTTTGTACATTTTATTCCGTCGTCAGTTCAAGTACCGGCTCGGCGAATACGCCCCAGTCCTCGAATGTTCCGTTACCGCCGTCGGTAACCGCCAGCGTTAGAAAACTATCGCCGGTGCCAATCTCGACAGATACCGGGATATAACCGCCGGTTTGGAAATTTACCTTGTTTTTTTGAAAAACACACTGTCCGTCAAGCAGAACGGTAAAATCAAGCAGACAAAAATAGGCGCCCGACAGTTGTTCTGGTATCATACAGACGGCTGTAAATCGGCTGATTTTTGCCCCCGGCATCGCCGCCCGGATACCGCCAAGGTCGAACGTAATGCCCGAATTGGCGGTTGCGACGATTGCGGGCTTTTGCCCGTTGCCGTACGTCGAGTCGCTGAAACCCGCTATCCTTTGAAGCACATTCGCATTGCCGGACAGGCCGTCGGATATCTGCGTCCAGTAAGTGCTGTTTGTGCTGCCAAAAGCCGTTGACTGATGGCCGTAGGAACTTACAATCTGCGGCCCGTTTTCACAGTCGGGAACAAACACACCGTCTATATAGGGCGATTCGTTTGTCGTAACATAACTATTGGGAACGACTTTCTTGTTAGGTGTAATGTTTTGCACGAGCTTGCCGGTTTCAGGATTGACCGCCGTGCCGATTTTGCCCGTGCCGAAGCCGTTTCCGCCGCCGACGATATCCGCCAGATTGAGCCGCTTTCCCGGCAGTGAAGACCCTTTAAGCTCTTTCAAATTGCGTACAAAAAGCGACATAGCAGCCCTGGTCGGCTGCTTTACAAGCTCCCCGGAAGGAGTAACCCGCGAAGCGTCGCCGGCTTTCAGGCGAATAGTATCGCCGGGCCTGACAGGGTCGCTTCCCTGGCGAAGCTCAACCTGCCCCTTGAATACGTGGGCCTCGGTCTGCTTGAAACGGTTCACTGAAACCCCGAACTCCGTGCCGTAATCAACCACCGTGGCGTTAGGAGTACGTACGACAAACCCGCAGGCCTTTGGCGGTATGACCGCGGCGATTTTGCCGCTTTCAAGCAAAATCCGGCCTGTGTCTTCAACGCGAAACATAACCGGCGCCTGAAGCGTCAATTGTGCTCCGTCATCAAACACTATGGAGGCCAGGCCCTGCGAAAGAAAATAGCCGTTGCCTGTTGAAAGCCGCGAACCGTTTGTCATAAGCTGCGGCTGCTCCCATTTTGCTTCGACTGTGTCTTTAATTGCTGCTACTTCAACGGCGGCCCTGCGGGGATTCATCCATACGTACAAAATCGCAAGAAATAACGCTGCCGCCGA
>JBGSSG010000149.1:0-1968 GCA_041737185.1 Anaerohalosphaeraceae bacterium | reverse complement strand
CATCGAAAAGTACGGCAACACGTCGGCGGCGTCGATTCCCATCGCGCTGGACCAGTGCCGGCGATGCGGAAGGCTGAAATCAGGCGATATCGTGCTGCTGGCAACCTTTGGCGGAGGGCTTACCTGGGGCGCAAACGTAATCCAGCTTTAAGCCGCTGCGATACAGCGGAAAACAGGATATAGATATGTCAAAAACCGCATTTATATTTCCCGGCCAGGGCGCTCAGTATGTCGGTATGACAGCCGACCTTATGGGCTTTCCGCAGGCGAGGTCGTTTTTCGACCGCGGTTCTGAGATTCTCGGGTATGACATAGCCGGTTTGTGTCAAAACGGCCCGGAAGAGAAGCTAAACTCGACGGTTTTTTCGCAGCCGGCGATATTTGTCGTATCAGCCGCCCTGCTCGAATCGTTTCGGGCGGCCTGTCCCGACATACGGGCGGACATAACGGCAGGTCTTTCAATGGGCGAATACACGGCGTTATACGCGGCAGGTGCGCTCGGATTCGAAGATGCCCTTGCTCTTGTGAGCAGACGAGGGCGGGCGATGCAGGCCGCGGCGGACGCCTCTGACGGCTCAATGGTAAGCGTAATCGGTCTTGACGAGGACAAAATGAACCAGTTGTGCTCCGAGGCGTCGGAGGGTCAGATGCTGCTGGCGGCAAACTTCAACTGTCCGGGCCAGATTGTAATCAGCGGCCAAAGGGACGCCTGTTTGCGTGCCGCGGAAATTGCACCAAAATACGGCGCAATAAAGGCCGTCCCGCTGGCAGTGGCAGGCGCTTTTCATACAGAAATGATGACCCCTGCGGCGAAGGACCTCAAAACGGCATTGGACAAGGCCCCGATAAAAAACCCGGATAAAATCCGGGTAATAGCGAACATCAGCGGCGAATACTACACATCCGCGGATGATATCCGCCAGGGCCTGGTAAAACAGCTTGTCCAGCCGATTCTGTGGGAAAAATGTATCCGCCGTCTTATTTGCGACGGCGTCGGCCGATTCTATGAAATCGGTCCCGGTCGTGTTCTGACGGGCCTGCTCAAGCGGATAGACAGAAAAGCGAATGTGGTAAATGTAAGTTCCGTCGAGTCCCTTGACCGGCTCAAATCCGACCGACTGTGAGATTGGAGAATATGATTATGGAACAGAAACGTTTAGCGGTGGTTACCGGAGCCGCTCGCGGCATCGGACGCGCCATCGTGATTGAACTGCTCAAACAAGGCCGTGTCGTAGCGGGTCTGGACCTGAATGCCCCAGGGCTTGAGGAACTTGAAAAAGTCTGCAAAGAGCAGGGTTTTGAGGTAATTACCCGATGTCTGGATATTACCCAGACCGACAAGCTGGCCGCTGCGCTGGACGAGCTTGCCGAGAAATACGGCGGGATAGGGATTTTAGTCAACAACGCGGGCATAACCCGCGATAAGCTGATGATTCAGATGGATGATGCCGACTATGACAGTGTAATGAACGTCAACCTGCGGGCGGCGTTTGCCGCAACGCGTATAGCCGCCCGGTCGATGGTTCGCGGCAAGTTCGGGCGCATAGTGAACATTTCGTCTGTGGCCGGTGTGATGGGTCAGGCAGGTTCGGCCAACTACGCCGCAAGCAAGGCCGGGCTTATTGGAATGACCAAGTCCCTGGCCCGCGAAGTGGGTAAGAAAAACGTTACCGCCAACTGCATCGCTCCGGGCTTTATTATGACGGATATGACCGCCAGGCTGCCCGAACCGGTAAAAGAGGCCGCGATGAACGTAATTCCGATGAGGTGTTTTGGAACCCCCGAAGACGTGGCACGGGCGGTTGCCTTCCTTGCATCCGACAGCGCCGGCTACATAACCGGACAGGTTTTATGCGTAGATGGCGGGATGGCTATGTAATTTTTGACAAAAAATGGTTGAAATCGCCCTTTGCGGCAGTTATATTACCGCCGAAAATGGCTCGTCAGCAAAATGGATGAAAAACCGGA
>JBGSSG010000176.1:0-3041 GCA_041737185.1 Anaerohalosphaeraceae bacterium | reverse complement strand
CGGGTTCAGCGCCGGCGTTTGCGCAGGTTACGGTGCCGATGCGGTGCATGCCGATTACCGCCGATTTCAGGCGTGAGTATAATCTGGCTGATATTTATTCGATGCTGCCGAGGCTGAAGGTATTTGCTGCCGAGAGGGCGCCGCTTGCGCCCGGGGCAAGGATAAAGAACTGGCTGCTGAGGCGCGTGGGCAAAGGGCGCCTGCAGGAGATGCCGTCCGAACCTGTGCTGAGAAAAGGCGATGTTCTGCTCAGTGTCGGGGGCGCGTCCAATCCGACATACCAGGAGTTGCGCGAACAGACAGAGGCGCACAAGGATAAAGAGCTTTCCATCACTGTGCTGCGAAAAGAACAAGGCGGCGAAAAGGAGTTGACTGTTTCCGTTCGTCCCCGGACGGATGGGGGTAAAAACGGGCGGGTGGTTCTGGATATTATTCCCCAGTTGGATATGGACCGGCCGGTTGTGGGGCGGACGATTGATTCTGCCGGCGGTTCTGCGGCGCTGCCGATACCTTCCGGCGCAAGGATTACTTCTGTTGACGGTCAGGCGGTGGACAGTTTTTATGATGTTGTAAAAATCCTGCGTGCCTGCGCGGGCCAGCGTATCAGTATTGAATATCGTACAGGAGACGACGGCGGCGTCTGCGGACTTATGGTGCCGGAGCACGACGCGATTAGCGCACGTTCGGAAATCGCGGTATTTCTTCCGTTGGAAAATTTTAAGGAAGTTTATCGGTCGCAAACGGCTGTTGGGGCGGTAGGGTGGGGGGTTCAGCGCACCTGGCAGTTCATAGCGCAGTCGTATCTTACATTAAAAAAACTCATTACAGGCAGTATGCCGGCCAGTTCTCTGACCGGCCCGGTGGGGATTGCCACGATAAGTTATAAGCTGGCCGGTCAGTCTTTGAGCGATTTTCTGTATTTTATCGGCTTGATAAGCTCCTGTCTTGCGGTGATGAACCTGCTGCCGATTCCGATTGTCGATGGCGGGGTGATAGTGTTTTTGATTATTGAGAAGATAAAGGGCGGGCCGTTGAACGAGAAGGTGCAGCAGGCGATTGTGTATGCGGGGGTTGCGCTGCTGCTGACGGTGTTTTTGTTTATTACCTACAACGATATTCGGCGGCTGTTTTTCGGCTAAGGGGAGTTTGAAGGTTGGCAAAAGTTCAGAAAGGGGACGGGACTTGGCGTCGATGACAATCAGCGCTGTTATACCGGCCTTTAACGCGCGTGCGTATGTCGGCGGGGCGATAGAGAGTGTGCTCGCCCAGAGTCGCAGGCCCGATGAGATTATCGTAATTGACGACGGCTCGACGGACGGGACGGCGGATGTTGTTCGCAGGTACGCAGATAAGGTAAGGCTTATTGTGCAGGCCGGCGAGGGTGCAAGCGCGGCCAGAAATGCGGGGATTAATGCGGCGGCGGGCGAGTGGATAGCGTTCTTAGACGCCGATGACCAGTGGCTCGCCGGAAGGCTGGCGGCGCAGTGCGAGTATCTTGAAAAATACCCGCGGCTTGTCTGGACGAGCGCTAATTTTTATCGCCGCAGGTGCGGCCGAAACCATCGGCGGTACGCCGACCTTGCCGGGGCGCGTCTGGAGAATGTCCGAAAGATTCTGGCGGAGCGGGGTTTTTTTGGAAGCTATTTTGATGCCCACGCTGCCGGTGCGGCGGGCTATACCGGCACGATGCTGATTCGAAGGGATGTGCTGCTGGATGCGGGGCTTTTTCTGCCGGGACAGAAGCGGATGAACGATGTGGATATGTGGCTGCGGATAGCGTATCCTGGCAGGCCGATGGGTTATATAACGGAGCCTCTGGCGATTTATCATACCGATGTTGCAGGCAGCATCGTCAAGACGCATACCGATGCGGGTTTTGTCTGCGAGTTTATCGACCGTCATATCGAGTTGTCGGGGCGGGCCGGGGTGCAGGATGAGTTTAGGGCGATGGCGGCAAGGATGATTGGGTACTGGATGAAGATACTGCTGGGGCAGAAGCAGGGACGTGAGATACGTTATATATTAGACAGGTATAAAGAGCTGCTGTCGAGGCATTTTTGCCGGACGATGCGGATAAATTCATACATTCCGTGCGCTGCGACGGCGTACGAAAAAATAAAACAATTCGTGAAATCTTTAGCGTGAATTTGCTATGGCCTGTGTTGATGTGATTATTCCGCTTTACAACAAGCAGGACACAATCCTGCGGACCATAGAGTCTGTGCGCAATCAGACCTTTTGCGACTGGCGGATAATTGTTGCAGATGACGGCTCGACCGACGATGGGCCGGCGATTGTTCGGCAATTAAACGATTCACGAATAAAGATTATTGAGCAGGAAAATCGCGGCCCCGGCGCTGCGCGGAACGCGGGCATTGCAGCGGCAAGCGCGCCCTACCTTGCATTTCTTGACGCGGACGACCAGTGGTATCCGTGGTATCTGGAAAACGCCGTGAGCGCTATTCAGTCGCAGAAGGTAAGTTTTGTCGGGACGACGTATTATGAATGGCCTAAACAGATTGATATGACCAGGTATTGGGCAAGGCGCGGGGCCAGGGAAGGGGTGTATGAATTAACCGGCGCCGAGCCTGCGGGGCTTACAGAATCGCTTGTGCTGTTCTTTCGTGTCTGGAATACGGTTGTTCTGAAGGAAGCGGCATGTCGCTGCGGATGTTTTTATGAAAAGGAGAAATGCTGCTGCGGGGAAGACACAGTTTTTTTTGCCAGGCTGGTTTTTAACGAGAGATTTGCGATAATCGGCCCGCCGGCCATCAGACATAATAAACAGGACAGCGGTCTTACCAATGTTCAGACCGAACGGGTTATCCCATTTCTTTTAGAGCCTAAGATATTATTGGATTACTGTCTGCCGGACAGGTCGGATTTGGCTGAGCTTGTCATAGCAAGGCTTGCGCTTCGGACGGCTCATCATAAGGCGCGTAACGGATTTAAGGAGCATGCAGCCGGCCTTTTGAGACGTTTTCCAAAGACGCGTGAGTTTGGTTTTTTGTATTTTAAGTGTAGGCTGGAAATTATTCTTA
>JBGSSG010000013.1:0-4606 GCA_041737185.1 Anaerohalosphaeraceae bacterium | reverse complement strand
CAATACCATCGTTCACAATGTCAATGAAGGGATTTACCGTTCCGGCGGTTCTGCGCCGACGGTAAAAAATAACATTATCTATTACAACAATACCGGCGGCCTGCAATTGGCGGGCCTGATGGAAAAGCAAATCAATTACTGCTGTATTCCCGACTGCAACGATGTAAATATCCGCCACAATATAAACGATGAGCCGATGTTCGCATACAGCACCGCTCCTTATGGGTTTTATCATTTGCGGTACGAGTCGCCCTGCCGGAACAGCGGCAGCAATACAGGCGTTGGGTACGACGAGATGGATTTGGACAACACAGACCGAATCGCGGAATCGACCGTCGATATCGGTGCTGATGAGGTCTCCTGTCCGGAAACTTTCGATCCTAATGACTGGACTTATGACGGGACAATTAACATCGAAGAATTTTCGATGTTGTCGGCAGCGTGGGAAAGTCATGACCCGAACACTCCTGGCCTGACAACAGACCCCAACTTTATCGGCCAGCCGAATTATGTTGATACTGAAACACTTGCCCGCTGGCGGATTACGTGGAATCCCAAGTGCAATCTCGACACAGATGGCGACAGCGAATACGCCATAGATATGGCGGATTTTGTGATATTTCTGTACGACTGGCTCTGGCGGGCCTGCTGGTACGACGATTATTCGGTCGTGATGTACGGACAGAGTTATACCGGCGGCGGTGAACAGATGGCGTCAATGTCTATGCCGGGTCAGCAGGCACTATATGAACAACCGATGCAGACTGAAATTGTCATTCCCGCGGATGCGGGAATCCAGCCTTTGCCTGTCGAAACCGAGGCCGTCGTCGAGTCGCCGGACTTGTTCGTCATAGCGGAAAAATCCATCGCCGAGCAAATTGTTGATTTGCAGGATTCTATAGAATTTCTTGAACAAATCTGGCTGGAGGATGACCAGCTTCGACAGGGAATCGATACTGACGATTGGCAGGAGTTTATGGATTCGGTTTATCAATGCCTGACTGATTTACAGGTGGAAAACGCCCAGACTGAATAACAAAATAGGGCTTATGAGAGAAAAAACTTGACTTTTAAGGGTACAAAAATGTATAATAATACCAAAGCAAGAAAGGGGGCCGTTATGAAACCGTCTTTAGTTTTTGCGATATTGGCTTGTTTGACTGTTCCCGTATGCGCAGCATACTACGAGATCACCAGTGGTTATACGCCTAGCTTGACGTTAAACAATTCCGATTCCCTTTTAATGAGGGGGGGGGGGGCAGGACTTTTGAATTTGTGGGGTGAAAGCTCTGCTACAATCGAAGGTACATCTGTACTTGCGGAGGGCTCCGGCGGAATTTGGCAGATTGAAATTGGCAATGACAGCTCACTGTCCATGTCTGGTGGTGAGGTTCATGAATTGGGCGTTAGCCATAATTCTACAGCCGTTCTTAGCGGTGGATTGATACAGCAGATTTGGAGCTATCAATCTGCCTGGAAACTTGCGGGCGATCCGCCGGTGTCTGTGCCGAATCCGCACATCACGATTGTCTATTCGGGCGTTTTGCCGACGCTGAATTCCACAACACATCTTTTGACCGGCCTGTGGGGCAATGGCGACCCGTTCTCAATTTATCTGTCTGGTGTTCCGGCCAGTAGTTATGGCTACAGCCCAGCCATTGAAAACATCCAGTTCCAGATCATCCCCGAACCGGTGACGGTGGTACTGCTTGGATTAGGTTGTCTGTTGACTCGGAGAAATAAGCCTTAATTTCAGGTTTCAAAGTTGGAACTTCGAAGGCCCAGCCGATTCGGGCCTTCTTTTTTGTCCTCAATTTACGAAAAAACCGTTCTTAAAGGCTTGATATTTGGCCGGAATCGGATAGACTGTACTTTTTATGGGTAGGTGCCCGAGCGGCTAAAGGGGATGGACTGTAAATCCATTGGCGTAAGCCTACGGTGGTTCGAATCCACCCCTGCCCATTTGTCAACTTTGTGAAAGTCTGCATTTTCGCTGTTAAAACCGCTATTTCCGGCACTTATAGCGATTTCGTCCTCTTGCTCTGTCCGGTCGTTTCCGGTTGTTTCCGCTATGTTCTGTACCTTAGTCTGTACCTCTTTTTCAGCGATACTCAAGACTGTATTTTTTGCCGCCTCATTCATATCGGCATCGGTTATCTGTGCACAGTGAACCAAAGCAATTTCAGGAGGATTTCTGTGCAAATCCCGAAATACTTTTCCGTGCGTGCTGATGCACACTGCAAAACCGCGGAGAAAAGGGATTTTCTAATTTCTATTTTCTATTTGAGAGAAATTAAAGGTGTCAGGTACATTTTTAAGCGTTGTCGGTTTTTTCGGTCTTCCGCTGGGACGCATGGTTGATCCCAAATCCAGTTCTTTTACAGCATTCAGAACCCAAACATCATTCCCGAATGGCCGGCCGCGATGGATGCATATATCCCAAAGAGCGACGACGGAACCAAGGCCGTCACAGAAGTAATAATACCGACTGCCGGTCGATACGTCAATCATACAAACCGGCTCATCTATCCGCCCAACGAACGGCGGACAAGTGCCGGGGCTAAACAATGAACGGATTTCTCACGCCGCCTGCGGCGGGTTCGGAATGACGGCGGGGGGCAGGGAGTCGAGAGTCGTGGGTCGAGAGTCGAGAGCAGGGGATGGAAATTGATTATTGCTGAATGGAGCGGGGGACGCTGCGCGAGAGCAGTTGAACAGTAGAGCAGTAGAACAGTAGATAAGGATGGACGGGGGGCGATTTTCACTTTTTAGTGTCTAAAATTCGTTTTTGCGCGGATTTTACGCAACAAAAAAGGCTCAAGTTGCGTCTATAGTGTATATCAGAATCTAAGGAGAAAGTGTTCCTTTTTCGCGTCCTATTTGCTAAAATAAAGGGTTTGCCGGTAAAAGCGAGGGTATATTGGGGCAAAAACTCGGAGAATTGTTGTGCAGGAAGGGGGTGTTGAGCGCTGAACAGTTGGCGGCTGCGCTTGGGGTGCAAAAACGCGGGGGCGGCAGGCTGGGCCAGATAATTCAGGAGAGCGGGCTTGTCAGCCGGTGGCAGGTGATAGAGGCTCTTGCTGAACAGGCGGGCATAGAGCGAGTCGATGAGGAATCGCTTGTTCCGGCCCCTGATGTGATGGGCGTAGTGCCTGCCGAGATAGTCAGCCGATATACTCTTTTGCCTATCTCCCGGACGAACGGCAGGCTTGTGCTGGCGATGGCAGACCCGTTTAACCAGGAGGCGGTAAGCGCGGTGAGAATGGTGACGGGCCTAAGCGTCAGTCGGCGATACAGCAGGGCCTCTGAGCTTGAGAAGGCGATAG
The DNA here is from genome assembly GCA_041737185.1 of Anaerohalosphaeraceae bacterium. Classification (GTDB taxonomy): domain Bacteria; phylum Planctomycetota; class Phycisphaerae; order Sedimentisphaerales; family Anaerohalosphaeraceae; genus JBGSSG01. Next base: position 1,280 of record JBGSSG010000013.1, on the reverse strand, counting down.
TCAGATATTACGGCAGCAACGTTTCGCGCATGGTAAAAGACCTTTCGTCGGAGGGCGGGGCCGGGACGGCGGCGGAAGGCAATGGCCAGTACAGCGCGGCCAAGCTGCACGAGCTTGCGCGTGAGCCGTCGCTTGTCAACCTTGTGAATTTAATACTGATGGAGGCGGTCGAGGCTCGCGCCAGCGATGTTCATATCGAGCCTTTTGAAACCGGCGTTCGGATAAAGTACCGTATTGACGGGATGCTGATAGATAAGAGCAGTTCGCCCAAACGTCTGCAGGCGGCGATAATTTCGCGGATAAAGATTATGGCTGGTATGAACATCGCAGAGAGGTTCATACCGCAGGACGGGCATATCGAGTTCTCGACAGGCCGGGGCAAAATTGACATTCGCGTTTCGACGGTGCCGTCGTTATTCGGGGAATCGGTGGTGATGCGTCTTTTGGACAGAAGTGCGGCGCTGATACCGCTGGGCGATCTTGGGATGAGCGAAGGAACGCTGACGGGCTTTGAGCAGAGTCTGCGCAAGGCACACGGGATTGTGCTTGTAACGGGGCCGACCGGCAGCGGCAAGACAACGACGCTGTACGCTGTGCTGAATCATATATACAATCCTGCGCTGAAGATTATCACGATAGAAGACCCTGTGGAGTATCAGCTTGATGGAGTGGTGCAGATGCCGATAAATCCGCGGCGCGGGCTTACGTTCGGCCGGGGGCTGCGCCATATGTTAAGACAGGACCCCAATATAATTATGGTGGGAGAAATTCGCGACAAGGAGACGGCGGAGATTGCGATACGGGCCGCGCTGACCGGGCATCTTGTGTTTTCGACACTGCACACCAACGACGCCGCAGGGGCTATAACCAGGCTGATAGATATGGGGGTTGAGCCGTTTTTGCTCGCCAGTTCGCTCGAGGGGGTATTGGCGCAGCGTCTTGTCAGAAAGATATGCGGCCGATGCAGGCATCCGTATCGGCCGGGAGAGAGCCTGCTTGCCAATCTTAACAATTCGATAACGATACCGCAGGACACTCCCCTTTATCACGGGACGGGCTGTGAGGACTGCAACAAGACGGGTATGCGAGGCAGGATAGGGATATTTGAATTTCTGCGGGTGACGGAATCGCTTCGCAAACTGATAGCGCAAAAGCCCACGGCAGAGCAGGTTCGCGGCGCGGCGTCGTCGGACCATATAACAATGCGGCATGACGGGATAGAGAAGATACTTGCCGGTATAACGACTCCGGAAGAGGTGTTAAGGGTTACGCAGGGCGTA
>JBGSSG010000008.1:0-2403 GCA_041737185.1 Anaerohalosphaeraceae bacterium | reverse complement strand
TTGAGGTGATTTTAAATCATATCCCCGCCCCGGTGGTGGAAATAGACGCCCCTTTGCAGATACTGGTTACATCGCTGGAGTGGAGCGATTACGTCGGGCGCATCGCCATCGGAAGAGTTTTTGCGGGCAGCGTCCGCCAGGCTCAAACGGTTACGGTAATAGACAACGACGGCGGTCATACGCAGCAAAAGATTCTCCAGCTTTATACATTTGACGGCCTTGGCAAAGTACATACCGAACTGGTCGAGGCCGGGGACATCTGCGCAATTGCCGGTCTTGACCCGGTCGATATCGGAAACACAGTCGCCTGTGTCGATAAACCCAATGCGCTGCCCATTATCGCGATTGACGAACCGACGATGCATATGACCTTTCGGGTGAACGACGGGCCGTTGGCCGGTCGAGACGGCAAATATGTTACGTCCCGGCAAATCAAACAACGCTTAGACAGGGAGCTTGAGACAAACGTCGCACTGGCGGTCGAGCAGGGCCAAAGCACCGAAGAATTCAAGGTCTCAGGACGCGGACTGCTGCATCTGGGAATTCTGATTGAGAATATGCGGCGGGAAGGATACGAACTGACGGTGGGCAAACCGCAGGTGATTATCCGGCAGATAGACGGACTTGCCCACGAACCTATCGAGAGGCTGGTGATAGACTGCCCCATCGATTGTCAAAGCGCCGTTATGAGCCTGCTGGGCGACAGGAGAAGCGAACTGCTTTTAATGGACGCAAAAAGCGGAAGCAATGACTATGTGCGAATGGAATTTTTAATTCCGGCACGCGGGCTTTTCGGACTGCACGCGCGGATTCTGACCGCCACAGCCGGCAGAGTTGCGATTCATCACAACTTCGAGCGGTACGAACCGATGCGCGGGTCCATACCACAAAGACAGGCGGGCGTTATGATAGCCACCGAGAGCGGTATCGTAACCGCTTATGCGCTGAACGCGCTGTATGACCGCGGGATGTTTTTCGTGGAAATCGGCCAGGAGGTTTACGAAGGTCAGATTGTCGGCGAACACTGCCGGGAAGATGACATTCCGGTAAACGCGGTCAAAACCAAACATCTGACAAATATCAGGGCCGCGGGCAAAGATGATGCGATGCGGATAAGGTCTGCAAGAAATATGGGGCTTGAGGCGTATTTAGAATATATCCAGAAAGATGAGCTGGTCGAAATCACGCCCAAATCGATTAGAATACGCAAGCGGTTTCTCACGGAGGCCCAGCGACGCCGGCATATCCGCAAAGGGCAGGACGACTAAGGCGACAATTTACGATTCTCGATTGACGAAGGACGATTGAAGATTGAAGGAAAATCCTAAATCCCAATCGCTAAATCCTAAACAAATTCCAAGCACGAATTTTCAAATTTATCCGCCTCTGGCGGATGTTCAAAACAAGGGCGAAAAACGGGTGGTACGTTTAATTTTCACAGGAGACAACAATGAAAAAGAACGCGGGGTTTTGGATTTTATGTGCGGTCTGTATTGCGGGGTTCTGTTTTCCAGGTTGTGCAAAAAAGGACCCGGAGCAAGCCTCTGAACGACGATCGAATCTTCTGGGTTTGAGGCCGGCGATTAAATTTACGGCGATTGACGGCAGGGCAGTTAATCTGGCCGACTATGCAGGCAAGGTGGTGCTGGTTGATTTCTGGGCGACGTGGTGCGGGCCGTGCCGCGAGGAACTGCCGAATGTCATCGCGGCCTATAACAAATATCACGATAAGGGATTTGAAGTGATTGGCATCAGCCTCGATAGCAAACTGGAAGACCTGAAAAAAATGGTCGAGGAAATGAAGATGCCCTGGCCGCAGTATTTCGACGGTAAAGGATGGGAGAATGAAATAGGCCGAGATTATGGCGTACGCAGTATTCCGGAGATGTGGCTGGTGGGCAAAGAAGGGACGGTGGTTTCCAGCGACGCCCGTGGGAAACTGGAAGAGATAGTCGCCGAGCAGCTTGGTCTTGCAGTGGAGAAAAAATAGGGACGACGGCTGTTGAAAAAGTTTCGCCATTTCTGAATTAGCGATATCGGCGGCGTTCCGTTCTCGTCCGCCAGAGACGGATTTCGGCACGACACTTCGAGGGGCTCCGTACAGGCAAGTTGACGCGACAAAAAAAACAGGTGGTGCGTTGGATTATCCAAAAGGCGGTGAATAAGTTGAAGTTGCTTAGCTTTGATATTGAAATTTCTGATATTTTTGAATTAAAGGCTTACGAAGACATCGAAAAGTACGCTCCTTTTCATATCTCAGTTGCGTCAACGGCAATATATGAAGGTGAGGAACGGATTTGGTATTCTGTGGGTAATGACATTAGACCTCTTTTAAACATGTCCAAAACCACAGCTAATGATCTTTTGAATTTCATAAAAGCGATGCAAGATAGTGGTTTTTTA
>JBGSSG010000402.1:0-5664 GCA_041737185.1 Anaerohalosphaeraceae bacterium | reverse complement strand
CTCTTTTATATGACAAAGAAACTGGCGGCCTGAAAGGCCGGGGTAATTTAGCCCAGCCCAGCGGGCTGGGTAAAGAAACCGTCCCTTCCTTTTTCGCCCTGAAAGGGCAGGATAAAAAGACGGATCATTTATGTTGCCCTTTCAGGGCGAGGATTGATTTTGTAATCTCCAAACCCAGGGCGTTGCCCTGGGCTAAGGTATGCCGCACTTTCAGTGCGAGATGATGAAGTATGTCGTGCTCTATCAGCCGCAGGAAGAAATAAATGAAAAGTGAAAGGAAAAAAGGGGAAAATAGGAATAAGCGGAGAATAAGGTCTTAAGCAACTGCCATTCGTGGCTGGCCCCATTTCCCCCAAACAAAAGATACAGGATAATAAATAGAAAAGGAGAATTGAAATGACCATATCTGATATTATTCAATCTATCGGTATTGTTGTTTTGATAATCACTTTAATTATTATGGGTTATCAGACTTATTTGCAAAACCAACTTATGAAAGCACAGCTACTCAAGGATAGGTACGAAATGTATATGGAGACATATGAGCCGGTCTCGAAAGAAGAAATTGAAGAACTCGAACTATATCCGAGAGATTATATGAGTCTAACCTTATATGAAGCCAAATATAAGAATAATAAGAAAGCGATCCATAGATATATCTATATGTATCAGCTATATGACTTTCTCGGTTTTACATACACCCTTAAGAAGAAGCGAATTTCTGACCCTATCGGAGACCAGTTTAACGAAAATTGGACGCGTGAACTTCTAACATGCCCCCAGTTCATAGACGTTCATAATGAATACCAATCTTATTTTCCGGCATTTCAGAAGCATGTTGACCATTTAATAAAGGGAAAAAAAGGAAGATTCTGCATAATCTGGCGAGATATAAAAAATAAACTTTTCAAAGAAGAAAAAAAGCAATCGACCTCTTTTTCTTATAAGGATTAATACAAACAATGGCGGACTGGGAAATTAAAAAGACGCTTGGGCAATGCTTCGGCACAGGCCGGGAATTTGCGGCGGATGAAGAATACTTCGCGGCACTGGTCGAAACGCCGGATGGGTTTGAACGCCGCGATTACAGCCTTGAACACTGGCAGAAAGAAGCTCCGAGCGTCTATTGCTTCTGGAAAACCAGAATGCCCCGGCAGAATCAGAAGAAACGCCTGTTTGTGGACGATGAAATGCTCATGGCCTTTTTCGACCGGCTGGCGCAGGATGCCGAGCAGGAAAAAATCAACTTCCGTTTTGTTCTGGCCCTGATACTGATGCGCAAACGGCGTCTGCGCTACGAATCAAGCCGGACAGAGGACGGCCTTGAAATCTGGACGGTGCGAATAACCGGCCAGGACCGTTTCGAACAGGTAATCAACCCGAAACTCACCGAAGACCAGATTCAGCAGCTTTCCAGCCAGATGGGACAAATTCTCAATGCCAATTTTGACTGAAAAAAACTTTTTCAGGACGTTCAGGTTTTTTTTAAGGTGTGCTGTTTTTTTAGCCGTGCCGGCTTTTACCGGCTGCCTGAAATCTCTCGCCCCTTTGCCGATTTGCCCGGGCCAGGCCGATATCCGGCAGTCATCCGACATTCTTAACTCTCAAAGTCAGGCCGTCAGACCCATTCGCGCATCAGCGCACTGTCTGATTGAATTTTTGGACCCCGACGGCAGGAAACGGCGGGAGAGTTTCGATGCACAACTGCGGTTTGTACCCCCGGAAAAGCTCTACATAGGGGGCGACAAGTTCGGCCCGATACGTTTTGGCTCAAACGAACAGATGTTCTGGGTTTATGTCAAGCCCGGAATGGACGCCGCCTTCTGGGGATATCGCAAAGACGCGCAGCTCTGCGCCGAACGCTTCGGCCTTAATCCGTCGCATCTGACCGAAGCCCTCGGACTGGTTGGGCTCGACGAGGGGTGGATTCTTGCTCACGAAAACGGAATTGATGTCCTGACCAAAACCGGCTCAACGGGAGTCGTTGAGAAACGTTTGTATGTGGATTGCTGTAAGTACCGTATCAAAAGAATTGAATACTTTGACGAGTCCGGCGAATGTGTCGCCGCCGTTGACCTGGCCGGCTATCGGCCTCTCGATGACAATTTTTACGTCCCTGCCGATATTGGGCTTTATCATTACACCAACGGCAAAACCGATTCCCTGCTGCGTATTAAATTAAGCGCTATTGCTGTCTTTGAGCCGACACAGGCCCAGCTTACCGGCAAACTGTTCCAGTGTCCCTCGACCAGAGGTTTTAAGCAGGTTTATCGCCTGAGCGAAAACTGTGAATTTGTCCCCGATACTTTGCAGGAGAACCAATGACCAGATTGCCGTTAAAAGAACGTCTCAGGCAGGGCCTGTTTTTCCTCGACGGTGCGATGGGCACACAGCTTATAGAGGCCGGCGCACGGCCGGGTCTTTGCAGCGAACTTCTGAATATTGAAGCCCCGCAAATCGTCGCATCCGTGCACAGGGCTTATATTGACGCAGGCTGCGACGCCGTACTGACCAACAGCTTCGGGGCAAACACCGTGAGCCTGAAACGTCATAGCCTGTCCGAAAGGGTCTTTGAGTTGAACAAGGCGGCTGCTTCGCTGGCCCGGCGGTCGGCGGGGGATAAAAAATATGTCCTCGGCGACATCGGGCCTTGCGGCGATTTTCTCCAGCCCCTCGGAACCCTGACCGAACAGGAACTGCTGACCGCTTTTACTAAGCAGGCACAGGGCCTGTTGGCAGGCGGTGTCGATGGCTTTATCGTCGAAACAATGACGGCGCTTGAGGAAGTCGAAATCGCCGTAAAAGCCGTGCAGGGCGTTTGTGATTTGCCAGTTCTTGTTTGTCTTGCTTATGACCCTGCCGGTGCGCAGGCCCGGACGATGATGGGAATCGGTACTTCCCAGGCCGTTGAACGGCTCGTTCCTCTCGGAATCGCCGCCGTCGGTTTCAACTGCGGCACGCTCGATATGCCCGGCTACGTCGCTCTTGCAAAAGAATATGCGTCCGCCCTTAAGGGCGCCGCTTGTCTGTTGATTGCCGAGCCAAACGCCGGAAGGCCGCATCTTGAAGGCTCAAAAACTATCTATTCGCTTGGCCCGAAAGATTTCGCAGACGCCCTTGTTAAGATACACTCCGCCGGTGCGACAATACTGGGCGGATGCTGCGGCACAACTCCCGCTCATATCGCCGCCGCCGTTGCCGCGATAAAAGGATGAGAACAGAAGCCGGCGGAGCGGGCGCTGCCTAAAGCAGATTAAGCAGATTCGGCAGCCATATTGAAAGCGCCGGCCAGTATGTAATCACCATCAGCGCCGCGAACATTCCAATATAGAATGGTATCAGCGGGCCGGTTGCCTTGGCGATGCTTATTTTACCTATCCCGCATCCGATAAACAGTACTGTGCCGACCGGCGGCGTGCAAAGTCCAATGCATAAATTGGCGATAATTATAATCCCAAAGTGTATCGGATGCATTCCCAGCTTCATAACCACCGGCAGAAAAATAGGCGTAAATATCAATACTGCCGGTGTCATATCCATAAATGTTCCCACCGCCAGCAGAATCAGATTGATAATAACAAGTATAACATACTTATTGCTGGACATTGACATTAATGCCTCACTTACCGTTTGCGGTATATTCTCATACGTCAGTATCCAGCTCATCGCCTGGCTGCACCCGATAAGCAGCATCACTATCGCCGTTGTCTTGCCGGAGGCAAGCAAAATCCTCGGCAGCGAGGCAAACTTTACTTCTTTGTAAATGAATACCGCCAGCAGAAAAGCATAGACCACCGAAATAGCCGACGCCTCCGTCGGAGAAAATACGCCCCCCAGTATCCCCCCTATAATGATAAATATCAGCAGAAGACTTGGCAATGCGCTTAAGAAAGTGAGTATAATTCTCTTTGCCGATGTCTTTTCCGGAATCCCGTAATTTCTTCGGATACTGATAATCCCGCTTACCACCATAATCGCAAGACCCACCAGTATCCCCGGCAGGACGCCGGCCATAAATAGCGCCGCCACCGAAACATTCCCAGCCACTACCGCATATACAATCATTATATTGCTCGGCGGTATAAGCAGTCCCGTAGTCGCCGCCGTTGTTGTTACCGCCACGTTGAACGCCCGCCCGTATCCCTGCTTGTTCATCTCGGGTATCATAAAACCGCCGACCGATGATACCGCCGCCCCCGCCGAACCTGAAATCGAACCGAACATCATACAGGTAAGCGTATTGACATAGCCGAGCCCTCCCTTGCACCAGCCCACCGCCGCTGCTGCGAAATAAACGAGCCGACGAGCCATTCCGCCTTCGCCCATCAGATTACCGGACAGTATGAAAAACGGTATCGCCAGCAGAGTAAAACTTTCTATGCCGGTCGAAATACGCTGAGCCATCATATACCCGGTTTCGACCGTACCGACCGAATAAATGGTAAGCATAGTCGAAATGCCGATGCATACCGCGACCGGAACATCCATTATCAGCAGTATCACAAACGACACAACAAGTATCAGAACCTGCGTCTCCACGTTTTTCCTCTTAATCAATGCTTTCGGTTGATTTCTCCAGCGGCTTGCCCGACAGCACCTCGACAATCCTCTCGGCTGCGAACAAAAGAATAAACGCTCCGCTTATCGGCACAGACAGATACATATAGCCTTTAAGTATTTTCATTGCCGGCAGCGTCTGACCTGTCTTGAGCGTCTGCCAGACCAGTATCCCGCCTCCGATAATCATCGCCGATATCGCGAAAAATCCGATGATTATCTGAACTATCAACTCGATAAGCCGACGAGCAGGTTCGTCGAATTTTTCGACAAAATAGTCCACCCCAAGATGACTTCTCGTCCCGAACGCCACGCTTGCCCCCAGCAGCGAAACCCATACAAGCAGGTTCGTCGCCACCTCCTCGGTCCACTGACTCTGACCCCTCGGTATAAACGACCACACCTGCCAGCCCCGCTCGGCAAGAACAACCGCAAGCCTGCCGACGTATCGGGATATCACGCCCCATATCACGTCAAGAACCAGAACCGTAAGCAGCAAAATCACCGCAAGCTCAAGTGCCTGGCTAAGTGTCTTTTTGATTTTGGTTAATGCCTCGACTATATTCATTCTGTGCCTCGTATTCTGTCCAGCAGTTCGCCGATTTTGGCGCCCTTGTACTGTTCGTACATCGGCTCAACCTTCTTCTCAAAGGGCTTCTTATCGGGATAATACACCTTTACCCCCTGTTTCTCTATCTCCCGCAGCGCCTCTGTGGTCTTTTCCTTCCAGAGGTTCCTCTGAAAATTCAAAGACTCGTCCGCCGCCTGCTGCAGCCACTGTTGTTGCTGCGGACTGAGCTTGTTCCATGTTATGCCGCTTATCAGCAGGACATCCGGAATCCGCGTATGTTCGGTCATCGAAAAATGCTTGCACACCTCATAGTGCCGGCTTGAATAAAAACTCGGCGGATTGTTCTCCGCCCCGTCCACCATTTTCTGCTGCAGAGCCGTATAAAGCTCTCCCCACGAAATCGGAGTAGGGGCGCCGCCCAGAACAGTTATCATTTCCATCGCTGTTGCGCTTTTCATAGTGCGTATCTTCTGGCCCCTCAAATCATCAGGCGTCAGCGCCGGCTTTGATACAGTGTAAAAGTTCCTGCTGCCTGA
>JBGSSG010000158.1:0-6269 GCA_041737185.1 Anaerohalosphaeraceae bacterium | reverse complement strand
CGCCAGAGGTACAGCATTCGCCTTGAGTTTTGTCCTCCTATTCGTACCTCCACTATTTGTAGCCGATAAAATGGATAAAGGCGAATCCGTTACTTGGCAATTTGCCTTGTTGTTTATGGGGACCGTGTACATACTGATTTTGCCATTAGTCATGCTCTGCTGGGTGTACGCCCGGTCACTGAATCGCAGGAGATGGAAGACTGCACTTATCTTATTCATCTTACACGTTATCTGGTCGATAGGAACAGTAATAACTAATCCACTTCTCCTGCCAATCGAAATCGCGGTAGTTGCTCTGCTACTACAGGGCATACTCGGTCTCCGTAAATTACAAGCAGTTTCATCATCTCCTGTACCGGATTGATTGACTTGGATAGATAGGGCACAGGTCCGGGAATTCAACAAAATGCCCCCGGCACAAGCGGCGCTGCGCGAGAACAGGCGGGGAAGGGGGATTTTCAATCCGCCTGCGGCGGACAAGTTTTCAATTTTCTAATTTCTATTTGGGATTGAAGGGGGGAATCGGTGGACAGATTAGTATTGCAAAGTCAGGTTTTGAGGGGTATCCTTGATAAAAAATCAAATATCAAAAATAAAATATCAAAGATGTGGACGGCCCTGCGGGCCGGGATTTTTATGGGGAAAAAGATTACAATTTATGAGCTTTTAGAGGCCAAGCAGGCTGGGCGGAAGATAACGGCGGTAAGCTGTTATGATTATACGACGGCCTGTCTGGCGGTGCGGGCTGGGGTGGAAATGATACTTGTCGGGGACTCCGCGGCGCAGGTGGTTCTCGGTTATGATTCCACGCTGCCGGCGACGATGGATTTTATGGTGGAGCTTACGGCGGGCGTCAGGCGGGCATCGTCTGAGTTTTGTCTTGTGGCGGATATGCCGTTTTTGTCCTATCATACGGGGATAAAAGACGCCGTACTTAACGCGGGCAGATTCGTCAGTTATGCCGGGGCGCAGATAGTCAAAATCGAGACCACTGCTGCGCACCTTGACGTAATCAAGGCGGTAAGCGACGCGGGAATCGCGGTGATGGCGCATATAGGGATTCGGCCGCAGAGCATAACAAAGCTTGGCAGGCTCAAGGCGGAGGGCACGACGGCGGAGCTTGCATACGAGCTTATAGAGCTTAGTAAAGCGGTGGTTGCGGCGGGGGCGGGGGCGGTACTGCTGGAAGGCACGGCGCGGGAGGTATCGGCGATGATTACAAAAGAGCTTGCGGTGCCGGTAATAGGGTGCGGTTCCGGGCCGGACTGCGACGGGCAGATACTTGTAATTACGGATCTGCTGGGACTTAGTCAGACGGCGGCGCCGAAGTTTGCCCGTAGTTATGCCCGGTTGTCGGAGCAGGTAGTCGATGCCTTAAGCGGTTACGCAAGAGAGGTGCGTGAGGGTGTTTTTCCAGGCGATGAGCAGTGTTATCATATCAAGCCTGGCCAGATGGACAGGTTGTTGCAGATGCGTCCACAAGGGCAGTCGGAATAGCCTCGGATATAATGACGGGTTTTTATGGCTGAGTCGGAGAACGCAGAGGTCAGGAGTGATATCGCGGTTCGTCCTGTTATTTTAACGGACAAGACGATACTGAGCGAGTATCGTGTTTTGATTCGCAGGATGCTTGTCGGTCTGGCCGACCAGACGCATATAGCGGCGATAGTCGGGCCGGCGGGAGCGGATATGGAGTCGGCGATTTGCCCTTCTGTGGAGTATATCCAGCACCCATCGATTCCGCTGTTTTTTTTAAGGCGTACAAACCGGCAGATGCTTTTGGAGAAGCTTCTAAAATTTCGTCCGACGGTATTGCATGGATTCTGGCCCGGCTGCGGCGATTTGCTCAAGTTTTTGTCGGCCCGGCTTGATGTGCCGTATGTGCAGACGTTTTTTTCGCCGGTTGGGCGGTATTGGTCTTTTGCCGGGCCGGTTCACGCGGGTGCGCTGCTTGCGCCTTCCGAGAAGATTTACGAAAGTCTTGTGCGGCGCTGGCCGAGGCTGACGGAGCGGATTGAAAAAGTTCATATAGGCAGTTTTGTGGAAGGCGGCTGCGATTGTTTCAATAATTCCAATCGCAGGGTAAGTCTGCTTGTGGCAGAAAGATTAGACAACGCGGCGTTGTTTGAGCCTTTGCTGCGGGGGATGCGTCATCTTCTTCTTGACGGTTTTGAGGTTGAGCTTGTGCTTTTAGGCGATGGCTGGGGCGAGCGAGCGATTCGCCGAAGGATACGTTCGCTGCAGTTGACACAGGCGGTAACAATAGTGCCGCCGATGCGGTCTTTGCGGACGATATTCGGCGGGGCGGATGTGTTTATTCATCTTCGCGACAGGGGGCGGTGCAATATGGCTCTGCTTGAGGCGGCCAGCGTTGGGCTTGCGGTGGCGGGCTGTCCCGACGAGACAACGGGTTTGCTGGAGGAAAATAAGACGGCGGTATTTTTTGACCCCGCGGATGAGTTGAGCATATACGATTGTCTTGGCGGGCTTTTGTCGCGACGTGAGGAAGGGCGTAAAATGGCGATGGAAGGCCAGGCCAGGCTCAGGAAGGGGTACAGCGTAAGCGGTATGCTGGAACAATTGCTGGGGATTTACCGGCGTGTCCAGCAGCGGCACAGTTCGGGGGGTCAGGGAATGTCCGCGGGGGATGATATCGAGGGCGTCCGGTGAACACCACATCGCAACTAAGCGATTATTGTATTGTTCATAACTTATTTATATCGACTCAGACTCGAAATCCTAATATCTAAATTCTAAACCCTAAACAATATCAAATGTTCAAAATACTAATTTTCAAAACAAAAACCGCACATTAGCAGTTTTGAGCTGTTTGGATTTTTGGTCATTTTTATGTTTTGGATTTGTTTAGAATTTAGGATTTAGAGCTTAGGATTTTTATACTGTTCTCGAAATTACTTGCGCTGTAGCAGGAATTATTCGAGCAGGCCGTAGTCGGTAAGTATCGAGCGGAGTTTGCTTTTCTGATTTTCGTCAAGCGGGGTCATCGGCAGGCGGAGTTCCTCTGATGACATATTGAGCATAGCCATAGCGGCCTTTATGGGGATGGGATTTGTGGCCAGACTGAGCATGCTTTTTGCGAGGGGGAAGAGTTTTCGGTGCCATTTTCTGGCTGAGGCGAAATCGCCTTCGAGAATCAGGTCTGTCATTGCCTTGACGTCGGCAGGGACGATATTCGCGACGACGCTGATTACGCCCTTGCCGCCGACGGAGGCGATAGGCAGGGTGAGTGAATCATCGCCGGACAGGAGGGTAAGGTCGCATCGTGAGACGATTTCGCTTGCCATATCGAGCGAGCCTGTGGCTTCTTTTACGGCTACGATATTTTCGATTTCTGAAAGCCTGATAATGGTTTCGACGGACAGGCCCGTGCCGCCGCATCTGCCGGGGATGTTGTAAATGACAATGGGGATGTCCACTTCGTCGGTGATTGCCTTGAAGTGCTGGAAGAAGCCTTCTTGAGAAGGTTTGTTGTAGTATGGGCAGACCTGGAGGGATGCGTCGGCGCCGATTTGTTTTGCGAATTGGGTAAGCTCGATGGCCTCTGCGGTGCTGTTTGAGCCGGTGCCTGCTATGACGGGCGTTCGGCCCTGTGCGATACGGACGACGCGTTCGACGACCTTTTTGTGTTCGTCGTAGCTCAGAGTGGGCGATTCGCCTGTTGTGCCGACGGGCACGATGCCGTCTATGCCGCTTTCAATCTGGAATTCGACAAGTTCTTCGAGGGTTTCAAAATCAACCTGTCCGTCGCTGAAAGGGGTGATAATCGCAACGAGAGCTCCGCTAAACATTCGATTTCTCCATACCTTTTAGTGGTTTTCGATAAGGTGAATCATTTCCTTTGTCGCCCCAGCGATGCCGACGATGACGGCTCGTGAGACGATGCTGTGTCCGATGTTCAGCTCGCAGAGTCCTTCGATGCGAGCTATTGGTTTTACGTTTCGGTATGTCAGGCCGTGCCCGGCGTGGACGGTAAGGCCCGCCGAGGCGGCGATATTTTTGGCGTCTCGGAGCTGGTTAAGCGTATTTTCAACAGTTGAGTCGGTCTTTGCGTTTGCGTAAGGGCCTGTGTGCAGTTCGACGGCGTCGCAACCGGCGTCGGCACAGGCCAGAATTTGTTTCTCATCCGGCAGAATGAAGGAGCTGACGAGGATTCCTTTTTTGTGCATTCTTCGGACGACCTGTGCCAGACGTTTGCGCATTTTGAGGCAATCTAAGCCGCCTTCGGTGGTGAGTTCGGCGCGGTTTTCGGGCACGAGCGTTACCTGGTCTGGTCGGATTTGTTCGGCGATTTTTACGATAGGCTCCGCCATTGACATTTCGAGGTTGAACTTGCAGACGACGGTTTCCTTAAGGACTCTAACGTCGCGGTCGTTGATGTGGCGGCGGTCCTGGCGGAGATGTACGGTGATGCCGTTTGCGCCGGCCAGTTGGCACTGGACGGCGGCCCAGGCCGGGTCCGGCTCGTCGGCCCTTCGGGCCGGACGAATGGTGGCGACGTGGTCGATATTGACATTCAGCAAAGGCATCTATTTATACCACTTTAAAGTCAAATTATCCCTCAGGGTCGCGGCGATTTAATCCGCCGATAACCCCGTGCAGCCTCGCGGAGTAAAAGTGGCTTTCAGCCACTTCGGCGGATATTATAGCGGGCCTGTGTCAATCATCAAGCAAATAAAAAGGATGACGGTCCGGCCGGGACGGAAAGCCGCTTGTAAAGCCGTTGTTTTTGGCGTAGGATAGGCGATATGAAGCTTAAGGGTTTGACGGCGGTGATAACGGGTTCCACGGGCTGGATAGGCAGGGCGATTGCGATTGAACTGGCCGGGGCGGGGATGGACTGTTTTTGTCATTATCATCAGAGCAGCGGGCAGGCTGAGGAGCTTGCCGGCCGGATAAGGCTGGCCGGGCGAAAGGCGGAAGTTTACGGGGCGGATTTGCGTGATGAAAGGCAGGCAGAGGCGCTGATGGACAAGGCGCTGGCGTTCGGGCCGGTGCGGGTACTGGTAAATTCGGCGGCGATATTTGAGAAAGGTTCTCTTAGTGAGATAACCGCTGAATCGGTGAATCGCATGCTTTCGCTGAATCTGATTGCGCCGCTGGTTTTGAGCAGGGCGTTTGCGGCCAGGCTCGGCGCGGAGGAAAAATCGGAGCCGCTGCCTCGTGCAAAGATTGTCAATCTTGCCGATACAGGAGGTATCCGTCCGTGGAAAGGGTATTCGGCATATTGTGCGTCCAAGGCGGGTCTTATCGCGGCGACAAAATCGCTCGCTAAAGAGCTTGCACCTGATATTGCCGTAATCGCGGTGGCTCCGGGCGCGATAAACTGGCCGAGGGGCGATCAGGGGGAAAAAGAGCGATTGCTTTCGCATATACCGGCAGGTCGATTCGGGACAGCCGAGGAGATAGCCCGCACGGTTTTGTTTGCACTTGAAAATGATTACATTACCGGCCAGACGCTGATTGTTGACGGAGGACGGAGTATTTGAAATCTCAAGAAAATTGACGAAGGACGATTTACGATGGACGATTTCTTTCAATCGACAATCTTCAATCGTAATTCGTCAATCCTTTGGACGCCGAATTAACGAGAAATTTCAGATGAGAGTACAATAATATGCGATGGAATCTTGCCAATCAGATTACACTGCTGCGGATAATCCTGATAATACCGTTTGTGATTTGTATGGTAGAGTCGAGGCAAAATCCGAGTGGTCATCTGTTTCGTTACGCTGCGACGGGGATTTTCGCGCTAATGGCGATAAGCGACGCCCTTGACGGGTATCTTGCGCGGGTGAAAAAGCAGGTTACACGTCTGGGGACGTTTTTAGACCCGCTGGCGGACAAGCTTCTGATGACCTGTGCGTGCATACTGCTTAGTATTCCGGCAACGTCGGTGGAGGGTTTTGTGCTGCCGGTGGAGGTAGTGGTGCTGATAATCGGCAAGGATGTTCTTGTTCTTCTGGGATTTGTGGTGTTGTATTTTATGACGGGGACTGCGAGTATTGTGCCTGTGGGGGCGGGCAAGGCGGCGACGTTTTTACAGCTTCTAATGGCAGGAGCGATTCTTATTGGTCCGGAGGCAATCGCTGTAACATCGCTGTGGTCGCCTTTTGTCAGGATTCTTTGGTGGCTTACCGGCGGGGCGGCGGCGCTGGCCGGCGGTGTTTACATACGCAACGGCCTGCGTTATATTGAACGTTTTGAAAATAAGGTCCTTAAAGGGCCATAAAAAGCAGGGATACGGATGA
>JBGSSG010000348.1:0-2374 GCA_041737185.1 Anaerohalosphaeraceae bacterium | reverse complement strand
GCCCTTGCGCTGCCGTCCCCGTTCTCCGCTATGCCCTGCAAAACAAGCACAGGCGCAGTCCGCGCGCCCGCAGTCTCACTTATTGCATCGGCAAGAGCCGACCGGAACTCGCCCTTTTGCCCAATCACCGCATACTCGACCTGTCCGAGCCGGGAAAACACCTGCTTAAGCAGACTGAAACGCACACAATCCCCCATCAGCAGCGCCCCGCACAGCACAGCCGTACACAACGCCGCCGCAGCCGCAGCCCACGCATAGCCGCGCGCATAAAAAAACAGACCTCTGGCCGATAATCTCAAAAGATGCATCATATAGCGCTCAATTGACGATTGTCGATTTACGATTGGCGAAGAATGCACCAGACCGCAACTGCGTAATCGTTTTTTTCAATCGTAAATCGTCCATCATAAATCTTCAATCCTGTTTCAGTTTTCCGCCTGCCAGCCTGGCCTGTTTGCCTATTCGCTCGGCAAGCCCGCTCCAGTGAGTCGCGGCAATAAGCGTACAACCATAATCACGACAAAGTCCGATTAGAAGCTCCGCCGCCTGCTCCGCCGCCGCCCGGTCAAGCGAACCGGTCGGCTCATCGGCAAGCAAAAGCCCCGGCTGGTTTATCATCGCCCGAACCAGCGCAACCCGCTGGCGCTGACCTGCGCTTAACTGATTCGGAAAATAATTCATCCGGTCCGCAAGGCCGACCCGCTCAAGCAGCGACTCTGCCCGCTCAATATCCTCCCGCCTCCGCTGCCGCGACCGACTTGACGCCAGCGTCGGGGCCAGCACATTTTCCAGCGCCGTACATTGAGCCAGCAAATGATGAAGCTGAAACACAAACCCCATTTTTATATTGCGAAGCCTTGCTCCTTCCCGCTCGGACAACTCCGCAAGGTTTTGCCCGTCAAGCAAAACATCGCCCCCGCTGGGCTTGTCCAGCGCGCCGAGAAGATTCAAAAGCGTGCTTTTCCCGCTGCCCGAAGGCCCCGTTATCGCCAGCGCATCGCCCGTCTCAACCGTCAAATCGATTCCGTCAAGAACAACCGTTGCTCCGCTCGGACCCGGATAATTTTTACAAACGCCCCGCAGCTCAACCCTGGCCCCAACGCTCATTTGACTATCCTCTCAAAAAGCAAAATCATCTTTTCGGCGTTTCGCTCAATATCAAAATGCCGCATTGCCGACTCCCTGCCCCCGCCGTCGGGCTTATGCGCCTTGTCCTCATCCAGCAGTATCGGCCGAAGCGCATCGGCAAGACGAACAGGATTGTTCGGCTCATACAGAACGCCCGCTCCGGTCAGTTCGGAAAGCTCTCGGAAAACCCCGCTGTCCGGCCCAACAAATCCGACCCCGCAGGCCATTGCCTCAATCACATTCAGACCATACGCCGCCGGCGTCCTTGTCGGCACTGACAAAATACTCAGCCCCTTCAAAAACTCACACCGGCTTTCAAACCCGAAATCCTCGAAAAAACTCACCCTGCCGGCAAGCCTTCCGGAACGTATCTGCTGTCGCATCCTGCGTAAAAACAAATCGTCGCCGCCGGTTTTGCCCCCGCATATCCAGACCGCAAGATTCCCCAGCCTCTCGTCCATCGACAAGATATCCGCCGCGGCCAGCAGAATATCAAGCCCATTGTCATAACACATACGCCCAAGAAAACCTATCGTCGGCGCCGACGGCTTTTTTCCTGCCGTGCCGTATCGCCCCGTCTCAATACCCATATAAACAACCTCTATCCGCTCCGACGACAAACCAAGCCGCTGCGCCATCCGCCCCTTGTAATAATCGCTGGCTGAAATGAACAGGTCGATGTCCGGGCACAATCCAGCCGCAAGCTCCCAGGCCTGCCCGCTCCACGGCCGACCAAGCCCATCCATAAACCCCTGCTCATCCTGCAGCAGACACACAACGGGCGTGCCAAGAAATTTTTTGATTGCTCCGGCAAGACCGCCAAGCAGCAGATTGGACAATATCACCACATCGGCGCGATTTTCCGGCTCGGCCAGCCATTCAACAAGACGCCTGACCTCCTTGGCCTGCCTGCCGTCCTGGCCGCGAAGCATCGAAACCGTCATCCGGCCAAGCAGCGAGGCGTTTGTCATACCCGCGCGACGCTTAACCCGCTCAAGAAGCCCCGGACGGTCAAACCATTTGTCTATCCACCGCGGCGTCCTGCGAAAAATACCGGACTTCTGCTGCAAGTACACATTTATCCCCCCGAAAAAAAGCTCCGACTTTCGCGCCTCAACATCCTCAAACGCACCGACCGGCAGATACATCGGCACAATCAGCATCTCGCAGCCCCGCCGCCCAAGCGCCCCGGCAAGAGCCGCGTCACGCAGACAGTTCTCGCAGTAAAACGTATCCCCAGAACCCG
>JBGSSG010000301.1:0-3067 GCA_041737185.1 Anaerohalosphaeraceae bacterium | reverse complement strand
GCCGTCAAGCTCCGCCCAAAACGCCGGGGAATGATTCTTTACCTTCGTATGCGCAAGCTCGTGCAGCAGGATATAATCCTGCAAATATCCAGGCAGAAAAGCGATATTAACATTCAGGCTGATATTGTTTCGGCACGAGCAGCTTCCCCACTTGGACCGCTGACATCGAAACGCTACCCGCCGATACGACAGGCCGACCCGCTTTGAAAGAAAATTAAGCCGGTCGAACAGTTTTTTCTGCGCCGCTGCAAGCTCCTGCCAGGCATTGTCATCGAGTGTATCTATGCTTTGGCCCCGACTGGGCTGAGGCCGCGGCGGTTCCTTAATTGATTGCAGGTGCTTTTGCACCCAGCCTGCCTTTGAACGCAGAAACTGGCGGGCCTTGTCCATATTATGGGCCGAGGGAATCGTTACGATAACCTTCCGGTCAGGACGAATTGTTATACGCAGCCGCTGTGCCCTCGCCGAACGGACAAACGAAACCATATCCATAAAAGGCAAATCGCTCATCGTAAATTGAACACTTGTCCGCCTAAGGAGTATCGTCCATTACATCACCTGCTTTTGCCAATCCGCAGCCAGCAGCGGCGGAACTTGTCACGAAGCGACTCTGTAAAACTTACCCCCATTTTCTGTGTGCTTGACCCGAACTCCATCTTTTTCAGGTCCTTGCCGGCAGCTTTTAATCCGCCCCATCCGAACAAGCCTGCAATCCCCCCGGCCAGAAAACCTATCCGGCGCGACTTTCTCTGTTTTTGTATAATACGCACAGTTAAAAGATATTTTCAATTTTCAATTTTCTATTCTCTATTTTTTGCCGCTTTCGGCGGAACTTTTTTAGACACAGATTTATCCGCCTGAGGCGGATTTACACGGATTAACATTTATCCGCCCAAGGCGGACTGATTTTAATTCTCAATTCTCAATTCTCAATTCTACATTCTTAATTCTCCCTGTCCGCTGTTCATTACCGTACCGCCGACCGCCTTGTAGCGGCAAGCAATTCTTCGCCACTCAACTGCTCAAAGGAATCCGATGCGAAAAACTGCCGGCCGTCAAGAATCTCCTTTTGCGCCTTGTAATACCTCTGTGCCGCTCCGACTCCGCCCTGTGCGGCGCCTGCCGTCTTGTAATTCCCATCCAGCAGCCACCGGCTAAACTGGTCGTCATACTCGGCAGGGTAAATCAGACACGTCGCGAACATCCCGTCCGCGAACCTGACAAGCTGCGCCTTTGCCCTGCACGGCGGCGCAACGCTCACCGCCAAATCCCCAAGCCTCTTAAAATCCCCACGCGATTGCACCTGGCCATTCGCGTAAAATATCATCGCCGATTCGAGCGAAAACACCTCGTTTCGCACCCCTTTAAGCTCCATTTGTCCGTCGGGATACGCACGGTGTATCTTATAGACCTTTATATCACTGAACCGCTCGCTTTCCAGCAATTCCGCCACCTCGACGGCGGCAAAGCCCACGCCGCAGTGGTCGCCGAAATCCACGACGTAATACCCCGCATACCTTTGACAATTATTCAGTACCGGCAGATTCATAACTTTGGCCTCTTTCACTTAACCCGGAGTTTTGCAAATTTCCGCTTGCCGACCTGCACCACCATCCCATCCTGCGGAATTATCATTTCGTTCGGGTCGTCAGCCCTGCGTTCATTTATTTTCACCCCGCCCTGCTGAATCATTCGCTTGCCTTCGCTGCCGCTGTCAACGAGTTTGCACCGCATCAACAGCTTGGCCGCCGAAATCGTCTCAGGCTCAATCAAAATCTCCTGTATCGCTTCAGGCATCTGATTTTGAGCAAAGACCTTCTCAAACTCTTCGTCGGCCTTATCCGCCGCTGCCTTGCCGTGAAACTGCTCAACTATCATTTTGCCCAGCAGTGTCTTGGCCTGCTTGGGATGAGTCCGCCCCGGGTCGGCGAGCTTCTTTATTTCGTCGGAGGGTACGTCGGTAAGCAGCGTAAAGTAATTCTCCATCAGCGCATCCGGTATGCTCATCGTCTTGCCGAACATCTGTTCGGGACTGTCGGTAACGCCGATATAATTGCCCTTCGACTTGCTCATTTTTTCTTTGCCGTCAAGGCCGATGAGTATCGGCATAGTGATTACAATCTGCGGCTGCTGATTATACGCCCGCTGGATGTCCCTGCCGACAAGATTGTTGAACGTCTGGTCGGTGCCGCCAAGCTCTACGTCGCTTCTTATCGCCACCGAATCATAGCCCTGCATCAGCGGATATATAAATTCATGCGTATAAACGTCGATATTTTTTTCGAGGCGCAGCTTGAAACTGTCCCGCTGGAGCATCTGCGCTACGGTCTTCTTTGCGGCAAGGCTGATCAATTCCATCAGGCTCATCTTTTCAAGCCATTCGGAGTTGCAGCGTGTTTCCAGCTTCTGCTCACAAGTGTCTAAAATTTTGCCCGCCTGTGCAAAATAGGTTTCGGCGTTGGCTTTGATTTGTTCGGGACTGAGCATCGGACGTGCGGCATTCTGGCCCGTTGGGTCGCCAATCCGTGCGGTATAATCGCCTATTATCAGGACGGCCTTGTGGCCGAGGTCCTGGAACTGCCGGAGTTTGCGAAGAACCACCGTGTGCCCCAGATGAATATCCGGCGCCGTCGGGTCCATCCCGAGCTTGGCCCGCAAGGGCCTGCCGGTCTTGGCCGCCTCTGTCAGCCGGGCCGCAAGCTCATCCTCGCGAAACACCTCAACCGTGCCTCGCTTTAACAACTTTACCTGTTCAGCTATGTCCATCATAAAACCCTGTAAAAATCCCAGCCGTCTGAATTTACGAAAAATGGAGTATAACGCCCGCTTTGCGTCCTTGCAAGTATAACCCGCCCGACTTAGCCGGCGCAAAAAACCTGCGCAAACGGGTTCGTTTTGAACATTTGAATTTTGACAATATCAGGATTTGTTTTTGGGTTTGGGATTTCGGGCCTGAAAATTATTGGTCTCGCTATACCCCTTCAAACGTCCGCCGTCTGTTCCTGCGAACATCCGTCAGCTTTTGCCTGCGTATCCGGAACATATCCACCACGGCCCCGTACCAGAC
>JBGSSG010000148.1:0-9593 GCA_041737185.1 Anaerohalosphaeraceae bacterium | reverse complement strand
CCTCGTCAGCTTGGCAGAGATCGAATTCGGTCATTCATTTTTTAAATCTCCTGTTTACTATAAATCGGACATGTCGGACGATTCGGACAGGTAGGACGTGTCGGACAGATCGGACAAGAAACTGGATTCCCGTCTTCCTCCCGAGGCGGACAAGTCACGGGAATGATAAAAACAAAACCCCCCGGCACAAGTGCCGGGGCTAAACAATCGGCGGGCAGCCGCTACTTTCAGGTCAGGTTTTTGCGGTACCACTGGATGGCCAGGGCCAGCCCGTCTTCAAAAGAAACTACAGGCTCAAAACCAATCAGCTCCTTTGCCTTTGCAATCGAGGCTAAGGAATGGCGTACATCGCCCGGCATTGACGGGACATATCGGGGCTGGATTCGTTTGCCCAGAATACGGTTGATTTGACGGATGGTTTCGTTGACGGTTATACGCTGTCCGCAGGCGATATTTATCGCCTGGCCGGCGGTTTTTGACGCGTTTGCGGCAAGGATATTGGCGTGTACCACGTTATCGACATAAGTAAAGTCCCGGCTTTGCTCGCCGTCGCCATAGACGGCAGGGGGGGTATCGGACAAAATTTTGGTTACGAAGGCCGGGATTGCCGCGGCATACTGGCTGGCCGGGTCCTGGTACGGCCCGAATACGTTGAAATATCTTAAGGATATCGTTTGCAGCCCGTACACCGTTGAAAAGGCCGAGCAGTAGTATTCTCCGCACAGTTTGGCAGCCGCGTACGGCGAAAGCGGATTTGGCGTCATTGTTTCGACCTTCGGCAGTGTCGGGTTGTCGCCGTATGCCGACGAGCTTGCCGCATAGACGAATCTTCTGACCTTCGCATCCCGTGCCGCGACTAAAAGAGTGAAGGTGGCGTTGACGCAGTTCTGGTGTGTGGTTGCAGGGTCATCCACGCTGCGTGGAACCGACGGAAGGGCGGCCTGATGTAAAATCACGTCGATACCATCGACAGCCTTTTTGGCTGTTTCCCGGTTTCCGATATCGCCTTCGATAAAATCAATCTTGTCCCGGAAGTCGGCCATATTGCTCTTGTGGCCGGTAAGGAAATTGTCCACAACACGAACGGAACAGCCTTCCCTGACAAGTCTTCTGCAGATATTTGACCCGATAAATCCTGCCCCGCCTGTAACCAAGTAGTTTTCCATAGAGATTTATCCGGGGATTAAAATTGCTGGTTGACCTGCACCCGCTGATATTCCTGGTATGAGCGGTACACCTCGCGGAAATATCCGCCTTTTCGGCTTTTTACGCCCACCAGCACCGTTCCGACGGTGTTTGCATGGATATTCTGCAGTTCCCGCAGAATTCTCTGGGCTGTGCCGCGGTGAGTGTTGGCGGCGTTGACCACCAGCAGTGTTCCGTCCGTTTTTGAAGCGAGCGACTTGGCGTCGCTGACCAGCAGCGGCGGTCCGTCTATAATGACATAATCGTATGTTTGTTTTGTCCTTTCGAGCAGACCCGCCATTTTTGCGCTTTCGAGAAGTTCTGCGGGGTTTGCCGGCAGCGGGCCTGTGTCGATGATATCCAGCCCTTCGATTCCGCTTTGGCGGATTATCTCTTTTTCATCGCCGCACTGGCCCATCAGGAAGTTGCTCAAGCCGAAATCGGAATGTTCGGCCACCGCACCTGCCTGGTCGGTCCGGGGGAACAGGAAGCCTGCCGAAGGACGCCTGAAGTTGGCGTCAATCAGCAGTATGCGTTTGTTCTCACAGAGAAGGGTGCTGGCGAGGTTGACCGAAACAGTTGTTTTGCCGTCGCCTGCCGACGGACTTGTTACCAGAAGACTCTGGTGTTCGGTGCTTTTGCCGGACATCTTTAGATTCGTTCGAAGCTGCCTGTAGCATTCGCTCATAATCGAGTATGGGGCCTGGCGGACGATATGCGCCAGTTCCACGCCCTCTATGTCCGTCTCATCCTCAATATGACAGATGTTGCCGAGCAGCGGAATTCGCAGATGGCGTATTACCTCGCTCGGCGTCCGAAGCAGGTCATTGAGCAGCTCGACGGCAAACGCCAGGCCAAGACCTGCCAAAAGACCGAGCATAAAACCGCCAAGCAGGAGAATTTTCCCTATTGGCCAGCTCATCCGCAGGGGAATAGCCGCATTTCCCAGCACCCGCAGCTTGTGCAGCAGCGGGTCTCCGTACAGCGTATTGAGCTTTTCGATATACGCGTTCATAGTTTCCAGAAGCTTTTGCTCTTCCTGACGCTTGTTTTCAAAGATGGCGTACTCAGAACGCACCCGGTCAGCTTCCTTGTACTCGGCACGTCCTTCCTGAAGCTGCCGTGTTACTGTTTCCATCTGTTGACGCACCGATACCATTTGGTCCTCAGCGAGCCTGTAATTTGACTGTCGTACTATCTCAGCTATTTCGGACTGACGCTTTGTCAGTTCTTCTTTCATTTGTTTTATTGCATCGCGGGTGTCTTTTACAGTTCTATGGTCCTCCCCGAAGCGGGTCAATTGCTGGGCCAGCACGGGTTCGATAGCGGATATGTTTGTACGAATCTGCCTGGCAATAGTATCCTGCTCCATCTGTTCGCGAACGACTTCATCGAAGTCGCCCTGCGACCGCTGTTTGAGGGTGGCGATAACGCTTTCCAGCCGGGCTCTCTCTCCTTCCAGTCCGCTGAAACTGTTTTCGAGGTCGGCCAGTTTTTCGTCCATATAATCGCGAAAGTTTTGTCCTTCAACATTGAGCCTGGCAAACCGCGTTCCGGCGCGGGTAGTACGCATTATTTCTTCGATCTGGTCCAGCCGGGATTTAACCGCAGCGGCCTGCTGTCGGCGTTCCGCCAGTTGTTCGCTGATTGAACTTTTTGCAAGCTCCCTCTGATTGCTGTTGAAAAGCCGAATCATTTCATCAACGATTACCGCTGATTCTTGTGCGCTGCCGCAGGTCATTGAGATTTCTATGAAAGTAAAATCCCTCGGCGCCGACGCTCTGAAATTATCTTCGAGGTCCCCAATAGCCTTCAGCGTCGCTTTGGCCCTGTCTCCTGTAATATTACCTTCGGGGTCAACCTTTGCGAATTGTTTGAACCAGTTAGTCTGTTGAATACGGTCCTGACGAATTAATTCAAGCAGCATATTCTGCTGTTTGATAAGGTTTGCCTTTGTTACTCTGAACTGGTAGTGGATGTCCTTTTGCTGCTGAGGCTGGGTCATCTGCATCGGGTCTGATTCGCCCGGCTGCAGGATGTCGATATAGCCCCGGGCGGTGTATTTAGGGAAATAACGCCCCTGAACCACAAAAACCGCGCCGCCGATGATAGTGCCCAGGATGGTCAGTAGAATAATCATCCACAAATGCCGCCGGATGATTCCTGCAATTTCCTTAGGCGTCAATCCTGCCTGACTGACAGGCGGCGCCGGCATAGGTCTGGGTTGTACCTGTGCCGGCGACTGCAGCATATTGACCGTGCGCTGAATGTTGCCGCTCATCGCTTTTTCTCCTGAATTATTCGAATTCGCAACAGATTTTATATAGGCTGCCTGCGAACTGCGTCGTATTTTTTAGGGTTTTTCGCCAAGATTCTGTATTGCCCCAGTCAGTTTTTCCTTTTCGGCGGAGGAAATATCCTGGCCGCAATTCAGTGCGTTTTTGTACGCGGCCAGCGCCTGCTCATTTTGGCCGAGTTTCTCGAACGCCATTCCCAGGTGCTTATACGCGTCCCACGGCACGGGCTGCCGGCTAAGCTCATACTGCTGCACAACACGCTGCAATTGCTGCTTGGCGTACTCGTACCGGCCTTTCCTGATATTGGCGTAAGCCAGCGTGTCGAGAAATACGGGATTTTCGGGTTCGCTCTGATATGCCCTGCGCGCGTATTCGACGGCCTCATCGGCATCCCTGTCACTATCTGTCAGCAGGTAAGCAAGATTATTCAGAATAACAGTATTGTTCGGCTGGAGCATCAGCATTTTTTTCAAATGGTCGATTGCCTGTGTCACGTACGATTCATCGGACGTCTTTGAATACGCCAGAAGCAGCAGGTTACCCCGTTTCATTGAAAAATCCAGCCACTGCGGGCTTTGCTGAGCGGTCTGTGCCAGGCAGCGGTCCAGATGCTCGGCAGCCTTGTTGTACTGACCCTGGCGCATATACAGACTGTAGAGCATCAGATTGGCCGGGATAAAGTCGGGGTTTTGCGATAATTTCTGCCGGCACCAGTTCATCATCGGCTCGACGCCGATAGCGCTGTTCATTGTCTCAAGCACTATCGGAAGGGCGGCAGGGTCGGACTGGGATTTCTCCACCGCCGTCTGGAAATAATCCATCGCTTTATCGGTCTGTTTCAATCTGGTCTGGGCCATCGCCATTTGCATATATGCTACCGGGGCCAGGGCGGTATCGATGTATTTGGAAGCCGTGGAAATCACCGCTTCGGTCTTGCCGCTTTCCAGCATCGCATAGAGGTAATTGTTTAACACGCCTCCGTCAGGTGGAACGGCCTTTTCCGATAAACTCCAGGCTTTTTCCAGATAGGACAGCGCCTGAGGATAGTCTTTCTGGCCGAGGTAAAACATCCCTGTTTTGCTCAGCCAGAAAACGCTTTGGGGG
The DNA here is from genome assembly GCA_041737185.1 of Anaerohalosphaeraceae bacterium. Classification (GTDB taxonomy): domain Bacteria; phylum Planctomycetota; class Phycisphaerae; order Sedimentisphaerales; family Anaerohalosphaeraceae; genus JBGSSG01. The sequence continues at coordinate 5,007 of JBGSSG010000148.1, read as the reverse complement.
TATTTATCAAGTGTTTCCTTGTAAAAACGCGTCAGGTCGCTTGTACGCTGGTTGCCGACGTAGATTTGTTCCAGAAGAAGACGCATCTGCATCGGCGCCTGCGGGTCTGCAAGTCCGGTTACCAGCTCTCCGACAGCGGCTTCAACCTGTTTGTTCTGATTGTATAGCGCGGCAAGCTCGATGCGAATGTTTGGATTCATTAAAAGGGTTTTGCTGCGCTGCAGGGCCTCGATGGCCTGCTGGGGCTGGCCCATAAGTCTATAGAGCCTGCCGAGCAGGTGCCAGCCGGGCGCATAGTCAGGTTCCAGTTCCAGATATTGTTTGGTTATTTTCAGCGATTCTTCCAGTTGACCCTGTCTCATTTTGACCCAGGCCTGCAGCAGAAGTATCCTGCGTTCTTCCGGATGCCGTTTTTGAAAATCGGGCAGTCTTTGTTCCACAGGCTCATTGTACCCCGCGTCAAGGTATTTCTGGAACGTCCAGAATTCCTGTTCGATAGGGAGTTCCTGTTTGATTATCTGGTCCAGGTAAAATTTGACTTGTTCACGCTGCCCCATACCTTCAGCGGTTTCGGCAAGAGAACGCAGAATATCCAGGTCCTCCGGCCGCTCCTTAAGGGCCTGCTCCAGCACATCGCGGGCCTTCTCGTACTGACCGTCGTTCAGGTAGAACCTGCCGAGTGTCTTTTTGTCCTGGGCGAGTATCTGGATTGCTTTTTCCTTTTGGTTTGTCTGTCGCAGAAACTCCGAGTAGGCCGACGTCGCCATCTCGTTGGTCGGCTCCATCTGGCAGCCCTGCTGGTAGGCGCTGCCAGCGATTTCCAGAAGAGCTGCGCGTTCACTTTCGCCGGTTTGGGTCCCAGCGAGCCGCTTTGCCATATTCCCAAGCATAATGGCATTGGTCAGGTTCGGAATGTTCTTAAGCAGCATTTGTCTCATCGCCAGCGCCTGCTGCGGCTGACTTAAACTGATTGTTTCGGCATAGACGCTCTGAATCTGCCAGTCGTCGGGGTTGAGCACCATTGCCGCTCCAAGGGCGCTCTCGGCTTCTTTTATTTGTTCTGATGTGAGTTTGCCGCCCAGACGGCTGTTCCTTTCATATACGACAGAGGCGTACTGTCTTGCCATCATCCCGTTCATCGGGTCCAGCGAGAACGCCGTTTTTGCGCTTTCAGCGGCCTCGGCGAACCGCTCCTGAAGGAGATAAACGCGGCTTTTGAGAAAATGCGCGGAAGCGAATATGGGTTTTAAGACCAGGCATTCATCCAGCCGGCGCAGAGCGGAGTCATACTGTTTCTTTGCGATATCAATCTGCGCCGCATACAGATTCCCATCGCATCCGTCGGGATTTTTGTTGCGAACCCGATTGAACAATTCTTCCGTCGCCTTTACATCTTTCAGGTCAAGCGTGGCGCCGAATAAATTTCCGAATATATCCATATTTTCAGGGTCAAGGTCCCATGCCTTTTGAAACTCTTCTCGGGCCTTTTCGAGGTTCTGCATCGAGAGGTAATACTGCCCCAGAGCGACAGCCCGATCTTTCGGGTCTTCTTTTGACAAGAGTATCTGTTCGAGCAGTTCGCCGCGCCGCTGGCGGGTGATATTTTTGGGGTCCGGTTCCTGAGTTTCCTTTTTCAGAAGAAGCACGAGAGAATTCTGCTTATCTTTGGCCAGAAATTCATCAATTCTGGAAACTGCCTGCTCTGTCTGTCCATTCGCGATAAGATCGCGGCAAATCGCGGTTAAAAACTGTGCGTCAACAGACTGCGGCGACTTGCTCAACATCTCCGAAAGCAGCTTGTTCTGCTCATTACGCAGCCGCTCTATGTCTTGCTGAGTTTCTTTTTTGTCTTCCTCACGCTGGCCGAGGCTTTGCATCCCGCGGAGCCTGCCAAGCTCAAGATTCGTCAACGCCAGTTTTCGCTGAAGGACCGTACCTTCCTGTTCCGTGATTTTCCCCAGCCGCTGGCGAGCCAGTTCATACTTACCTGCCGATATCGCCGCATCGACCCGCATAAGCTCCAGTTCCGTATTTGTTCCGTACATCTGGATATACGAGTCCAGCACACGCTCCGCCATTGCTCCCGCCCGACGCTCAACCAGTATCGCCGCGTACTCTACCAGCGACCGGGGAATTTCTGTGGCGATATTCCCGACGTTAAAAATGGCCCTTTCGAGGAATTCCTGCCTTGCGCCGGGCATACCCTGTGCACGGGCGAGATGTGAAAGCTGATAACACAGGTATGAGTCGATTTGCGAAGGTTCGCCCGGCTTGTCGAGCGACTTTGACTGCTCGTATGCCTTGTACAGCAGCCGAAAGGCCTGTTCATTCCGGCCGTCCAGCAGCATCATAAGTCCCTGCCATTGCATTACGATGATATTTTCCGCGGAGCCTATAATCTGGCTGATTTCTTCCGTGGAACGAGATGCTTTTGCTTTCCAGTCCTCAAAGGCCTCTTTGTCATCGGCTGATTTGGCCTCAAGGGCCTTTTCAAAAAACGCCCGCGAAAGGAATGACTGAATCGCGAAGCGATTCTGACGCGACAGTCCCTCTTTGGGACCGGAGTTAATTTTGCACTGGGGCATTTCGAGGGCCTGCTGGGCGGTCTTTATCGCCTCGCTTATCATTTCCACTTCGTTGTAGATAGTCCCTTTGCGGTACATAAGCGACGCAAGCCGAAGCCTGTAAGAAACATTGTCCGGCGCCGCCTCGGCAGCGCGGGATATGGCCTTTATCGCCTTTTCAAACTCCGCCTTGCGGTCTGTTTTGCCGGGCCTTTCGTAAGAGGCGCCCAGCAGCACCCAAAGCCTGTCGTTACCCGGGAATTTTTCCGCAAGAGCGGCGAGTTCTTTGCGAACAGGAGAAAGCTGGTTCGGGTCTTCCATCGCCCCGATGAGTTTATATTGCATAATAAGCGACCATGCCGCCGCCTTGTCCGTTGCGGCCTTTAGCCCTTCATCAAGATACTCCATCGCCCTGGCCCTTGCCTTTTCGCGGGCCTGGGGCAATCGTTTTTCATCCTGAAGCTGCCCGTCCACAATCGCAACCTGCGCCAGATATCCATAAATATCTGCGTCATTGGGAGTGATTTTCCCAAGGAGATGAAAATCCCTAAGAGCATTGGCAAGCAGTTCTTCGCGGTATGCCACTGAGCCGGAACGCGCTATCTCCAGGGCTGCGCGACCGTTTGCAAGCAGGATAAAGGGTTCGGCCAGATTCGGGTCGCCCTGTACCTTGAGAATTTCTCCCGAATGTTCCTGAACATATTTCCACACATCTGCGGCGCCGTTTTCGGCGTACTGATAAAAGTAATCGAGGAGTTTGCGGCGAGCCGTTATGTTGCGCGGTTCAATTGTAATAATCTGATTCCAGCACCCAATGGCTTTTCGCCAGTTCTGTTCGTGTTCGCTGTCGCTTAGCAGGTGAAAATCCGCCAGTTTGTACAGAATTTCGACTTTGGCCTGGTCTGTCTTGCTCTTGCCGTAGGCTTTGCCGTAGTACGCCTCGACTGTTTTGTAATCCTTTGCCGCCAGCGCATCCGTCGCTTTTGTCAGGCAATACTCGGGATTGCTCTCGCGTATATACTTTAGTCCGTAAACGGCGACAACCACAGCCAAAATTCCAACTATTATCAGCGCCGTAAAAGCAACTTTCTTGTTCAGTTTCTTTGCCATCTTTTCCTGTTCCTCTGCTTATTTTTTATCAATCAGTTTTTTTCATGTTGGCCGTCTTCCAATCGGGCCAGTGGTCTTCTTCAAGGACGGGCACCAGTTCCGTAAGCAGTTTTTGACTGGCGGCCAGTGTCTGTTCCTTGTTCGGGAAAAGCATCGCCGAAAAATCATCGATACCGTAAAATTTCCACTCCACTTTTGCGAAATACGAGTATTTGCTGAAAAAATTGCTTCCAAGTATCCGGCGGGTTTGTGTCCTGCTGCCTGAATACTCTCCGTTTGCCTTGAACAGATACTGGACGGAAAATTTCGTCTCGGCGCCGAACCCGCCGCGGTCTGTCTTGCTGAACATCACATATTGAAAAGAAAGTTCGCTGTCAGGTCCTCCCGGGGCCGATGGAACGGCGACTTTGAGTGTTTCATCGCTTTGCCACGTATTGCCGCCGCCCACATAGCATTCCTGGGGCACGTGCGGCACCATATCCGGGTTGCCCGTGTAATACGTTATAAACAGCGAGCAGTACCGCACAGGGCTGGCCTTGTCGGCCTCGTTGTCTTCCAGCGTCCACTGCAGATATTCCTCCGTGCCCAGACTTTCGATTACGTCCCTGTTGGCGATTTTCTGTTTGTCACGCACGGTGTACCGTCCAAGACGCGCAGCGTCCATCTGGTCGAGCGGCTTTTTCAGCGATATGGGCAGCTTGGTGAGGTTGACGCCGAGAGTCTTTATAATCGCCGTCTTTGTCGCCGCCGCGACGGTCAGCACGACTAAGCATATTAAAAATGCCGGCTGAAGATATGGTTTAAGCAATGCCCTCATTTCAAATCATCCCCCTCGGACGTCAGACTTTTACGTATCACAATATCGGCCTTTATCGTTTCTTCCTCGACGAACAAATTCCCCATAAGCCAGGCCAGCAGGCCGTACATGGCAAAAGACAAAGGCAGCATCAGCATTCCAAGCAAATCGTGATATATGCCCTGGGCGTACTGCGGGTCCCAGAGAACGTAGATTAAGCCGGTTATCGTTACGCGCACCACGTTGCACAGTATCGCAATGGGAATTGTGCTTGCCAGCAGTACCAGCCTCTGCCAGACGGGTCTTTCGTGCAGATACGCCATTGCCACGCCCAGCGCCACAAATGCCATCAGCAGCCGCATACCGCTGCACGCCTCCGCCACATCCAGCCCAGGTTCTAATCGGTGGCCTCGATAGACCACGTCTATAATAACGCCCTGCACAGAGGCCTCGATGTTCGGAATCCAGTTCAGTACGACGGTTGAAACCTGGGCCGCCAATTTTCTCATCGGTATTGTCGCCTGTGAATACAGTCTC
>JBGSSG010000288.1:0-2607 GCA_041737185.1 Anaerohalosphaeraceae bacterium | reverse complement strand
AAATTCAAAATAAAAATGACCGAAACAATGACACCGACAAACGGCAGTCTTGTTTGGAACATTTGGTTTTGGTTATTTGAATTTGTTTCGGATTTAGATATTAGGATTTAGGATTTAGGATTTAACTCCGTATAATCAAACAGGTTATATCAGACACGGCGAGATGTTCGTTGCGCCGTGGTGATAGTAGAAAGACTGTTTTGGGAGTGTATATGAAATTTGACAAATTTACCCTCAAAGCCCAGGAATCACTGGCCACAAGTCAGCAATTGGCTCTTGCAAAAAGCCATACCATAGTTTCTCCGCTGCATCTGCTTGCGGCGCTTCTGCAGGAAGATAATGACCTGCCGGTACTTGTGCTGGGCAAGATTGGCGCCAATGTCAAACGCATACTCGAAATGACCGAATCGGAAATGAATCGTCTGCCGAAAGGCGCCGCAGCGGGGCAAATGGTTATGCCCGACCCGGCGTACACACAGGTAATCCTCGACGCCCAGAACAAGGCTGACAAGATGTCTGACCAGTACCTCAGCGTCGAACACCTGCTGCTTGCGCTGGCCGATGTTAAAAGCGACGCCAAGGAAATCCTGTCGGTGAACTCCGTCTCGACAGAGCAGATAGAAAAGGCTCTTGAGGATATTCGCGGCGGTCGGAAAGTAACCGATGAATCGCCGGAGGAACAGTACCGTGCGCTGGAACGTTTCGGCGTTGACCTGCTTGATATGGCGCGCAAAGGCAAACTCGACCCTGTCATCGGCAGGGAAGATGAGATACGGCGTTGTATGCAGGTTCTTAGCCGTCGCACCAAAAACAATCCCGTTCTTATCGGCGAGCCGGGCGTTGGGAAAACCGCCGTTGTCGAAGGCCTGGCCCAGAGGATTGTGGCAGGAGACGTACCGGCAGGGCTTAAGGATAAACGCATCATCGCTCTGGATATGGGCGCCCTGATTGCCGGTACCAAGTTCCGCGGCGAATTCGAACAGCGTTTCAAGGCCGTGCTTAAGGAAGTAACCGGCTCCGACGGCAGGATTATCCTGTTCATCGACGAGCTTCATACCATTGTCGGGACGGGAAGAACCGAAGGCTCGGTCGATGCCGGGAACCTGCTCAAGCCATCCCTTGCGCGAGGGGAACTGCGCTGCATCGGGGCGACCCCTATCGACGAATACCGCAAATACATCGAAAAAGACGCGGCGCTGGAGCGCAGATTTCAGCCGATTCTCATCGACCCGCCGACCGTTGACCAGACCATCGCCATTTTGCGGGGGCTTAAAGACCGATACGACGCTCACCACGGCGTACGCATCACCGACGCGGCCCTGGTGGCTGCCGCGACTATGTCAAACCGATATATCTGCGACCGCTTCCTGCCCGACAAGGCTATTGACCTTATCGACGAGGCCGCATCGGGACTTCGGATTGAAAATGACTCGCTGCCATCGGAGCTTGACGATATCCGCAGAAAAATCCTTCAGCTTCAGATCGAAGCGCAGGCCCTGAAGAAAGAAACAGACACTGCCAGCGCAAAACAGCTTGAAAAAACCAATCAGCAATTGTCTGAGCTGAAGGCAAGAGATACGGAACTGACGGGCCGATGGGAGGCGGACAAAAAGGCCATAGACCGTGTCAAGTTCCTAAAAGAACAAATCGCCCAGACACAGAATCAGTTCGAGCAGGCCCAGCGCAGCGGCGATCTTGAGCGCGCCGCCAGGCTCAAATACGAAACACTCATCAGCCTGGGCAGGCAGATGAACGCCGCTGAGGAAGAACTAACCAAAGCGAGCGGTACAACTATGGTGCACAGCGAGGTAACCGAGGAACACGTTGCGCAGGTCGTGAGCAAATGGACCGGCATACCGGTTTCCCGCCTGATTACCGGACAGCGTCAGCGGCTTGTGAATATGGAAAACGAGATAAAAACACGCCTTGTCGGGCAGGACCAGGCCGTCGCTGCTGTCTGCAACGCCGTACGCAGAAGCCGCGCAGGCCTTTCCGACCCCAACAGGCCTATCGGCGTATTCCTGTTCTTAGGGCCTACCGGCGTGGGAAAAACCGAACTGGCAAAGGCGCTGGCGGAGTTTCTTTTTAATGACCCTGCCGGTATGGTGCGCATCGATATGAGCGAATTTATGGAACAGCATTCCGTCGCAAGGCTGATAGGCGCTCCGCCCGGCTACGTCGGGTACGAAGAGGGCGGCAGGCTCACCGAAGCCGTCCGAAGAAAACCATACTCGGTCATACTGTTTGATGAAGTCGAAAAAGCACACCCGGACGTTTTCAATGTTCTGCTGCAGGTCTTTGACGACGGCAGGCTCACCGACGGCAAAGGGCACACCGTCGATTTCAAAAATACCGTCGTTATTATGACCAGCAATTTCGCGGGCCAGCAAATCCTTGAACTGACGCAGAACCAGGGCGCCGACTGGGAGATTGAGGCCCACGTCAGAGAAGCCCTGAAAAAATTCTTCAAACCTGAATTTCTCAACCGAATCGACGAGACAATAATCTTCCATACCCTCACCCGGCAGGACCTTGAAAAAATCGTCGATATCCAACTGCGATATCTGTCCGAGCGGCTCAAATCAAAAAATATGCAGATAACCTTTA
>JBGSSG010000145.1:0-1939 GCA_041737185.1 Anaerohalosphaeraceae bacterium | reverse complement strand
AGCTTTTCGATTCCCGCAAGGAGAGCCTGTCGGTCTTTGGGGATGTTTTTCCAGACGGCGATTTTCGGATGCTTTGTGGGGAGCATATCTTCGCCTTCGATGGAGAGTTCTTCGAAGAGTTTTTCCCCGGGACGCAGGCCTGTGAATTCTATTTCGATGTCCTCGCCGGGACGGAAGCCGCTAAGTGTGATAAGTTCGCGGGCAAGATCGACGATTTTGACGGGTTCGCCCATATCGAGGACGAAGATTTCGCCGCCTGTTCCCATAGTTGCGGCCTGGAGAACGAGCTGGCTGGCCTCCGGTATGGTCATAAAGTATCGCCGCATTTCGGGGTGAGTAACGGTTACGGGACCTCCGGCGGCGATTTGCTGTTTGAAAATGGGCACGACCGAGCCGTTTGAGCCGAGGACATTTCCGAATCGAACGGTTACGAAATGAGTTTTGCTTGCGTTGCTAAGTCCCTGGATGTACATCTCGGCGATTCGTTTTGAAGAGCCCATAATGCTGGTCGGGTTGACGGCCTTGTCTGTGCTTATCATAACGAAGTTTTCGGAGCCTGCGGCATCCGCGGCGTCGGCGACGTTTCGCGTGCCGAAGATGTTGTTTTTGACGGCTTCGCCGGGGTTTGTCTCCATAAGGGGTACGTGTTTGTGAGCGGCGGCGTGTATGACGACCTGCGGGCGATAGAGGTTAAATATCTGGTCAACACGCTGCTTGTCGGCGATATCGCAGATTACAGATACAAGCGGTACAGAGGGGAAAAGCTGTTTTAATTCTCGTTCGATGAAGAAGAGGGGGTTTTCGGCCTGTTCGAGCAGGAGCAGTTTTTTCGGAGCGAATGCGCAGACCTGCCTGGCCATTTCGGAGCCGATGGAACCGCCTGCGCCGGTTACGAGGATGACCTTGTCTTTGAGGAAATCGCTTATCTGTTCGATGTCGAGGCTCACGACTTCTCTGCCGAGCAGGTCGTTGATGTCCACGTCGCGGATTTGTGAGACGCGGTATTTTCCTGATGCGATGTTGGTGATAGACGGTACGGTTCTAAACCTTACCTTGGTGCCCTGGCAAAGCTGTACGACGCGGCGAAGCTGGGACCTGGTGGCTCGCGGCATAGCGATGGCGACTTCCTCGATGTTGAATTTTTTGCAGATATTGGGCAGGTCGTCAACGGTTCCCAGGACGGGTATTCCGTGTATGTCCACGCCCTGTTTTGCGGGGTCGTCGTCGATGAAGCCGGTTACATCATAAGGGGAGTCTTTGCGGCGGTGCATTTCACGCAGCAGGGCCTCGCCGGCGTTTCCGGCGCCGATGATGAGGAAGCGTTTTTCCGGCCCGTGGTTTTCGGAGAAGAATTCCTCGTGGTAAAGGCGGATAATCATTCTAAGTCCTGAAAGGACGGCGATGGTGGTGAGCAGGTCGAGCATCAGTACAGCTTCGATGGAACGCTGGATATCCTTGAGGATGCCGATTTGCTGTTCAATCCGGACACGGGCGTCGCTGTTGAAGGGAGTTTTGTTGAGTTCGGCGTTCAGGAGATTGATTCTTGTAACCTTCAGGAGGTTCAGGAGTCCTTCGAGGTTTGCCCGTGCTTTTCTGAAAGGCGCGGCCTGCTGTTTTGTCAGGGCGGCCTGGTCGCTGATTTTCAGTTGGCTGATTTTTTGTTCGACTTTTTCTATGGTCTGGTCCGGGATGAATTTTGCGCCGAAGTATCCGTAGCTGTACCAGATACAGATAAGCGTTACGGTACTTAGAAGCGAGGCTTTGGCGATACTGAAGAGGTCTGAGATGCCGACGTATCGCCACCACCCGCGGTACTGCTTAAAGTAGCCGAAGAAAGACAGTTTTACCAGTAAGACCGCGACGAGGATTATCGGGTACTGAAACATCAGCCATTTTCGCAGAAGCTGCATATTAAAGGCAAACAGGAAGGCCAGCAGCA
>JBGSSG010000142.1:0-2209 GCA_041737185.1 Anaerohalosphaeraceae bacterium | reverse complement strand
ACAAAGTCCCTCGACAATCGCCTGACAAAACCTCTCCGGCGTATTCTTTGACTCAATGTCCGGGCAAAGACAGACAACAAGGTCGGATACCTTCAGTTCAACGGCCGTATTGGCCGACATCTGGGCCGCCCTGCGAAAACTTTCAATATCCGCTTTGCCCTTTGCCCCAAGCCCCGCCAGCAGCACTCGTCTTGCGGGCAGATTGCCGCCGGTGTAAAGCATCGCAGTTGTGCCCGCTTTGCCTGTAAAATCCTTCAGCCGCAAAAGCGACGATATCGCCCCGTCGAGTCTGCGGTCGATTATATCCGCCAAGCCGGCGAGTTTTTTCTGTTCAAACAGGCCGATTACCAGAAGGTCGGTCTTGAGTTTCACAGGGTCGGTGCATACGGCTTTTACGCGAATTTGCATCAGCGGTTTCATCGGTTCTCCTTAAATTTCGTTTTTCAACAGCTTAAACTCCGCGTTGGGCGTTCGCGCCTTGTCCATAATCCGTTCCATCTCACGCACAATTTCAGGATGCTTATCGGCGATGTTTCGCTTCTCGCCGATATCCTCTGCCAAATTATAAAGCTCGGTCGCGGCAGGCCCTTTGTTGACCTTCAGACGCACCGCCTTCCAGTCCCCTTTCCTGACGGCCTGCTTGCCGCCCTGCTCGTGAAATTCCCAGTAAAGGTACTTATGTTGTTTTTGCCCGTCCATTTCGCCAAGCAGCGTCGGCAGAAAAGATATTCCGTCGCCGTCTTCAGCAACAGGCTGACCGGACAAATCAGACAGCGTAGGCATAATATCCCAGGATGCGCAGATATGGGCGGTTGTAGAGCGGGATTTTATCTTCCCCGGCCAGCACGCAATCATCGGCACACGAATGCCGCCTTCGTAAAGGTCTCTCTTATATCCGCGAAACTCCCCGCTGCTGCCAAAAAAGTCAGGATCCGCCCCGCCCTCACAATGCGGCCCGTTGTCGCTGGAAAACATAACCAGCGTGTCTTTATCAAGCTTCAATTCCCTAAGCAGTTCCATCAACTCCCCGACATAGCGGTCCATCCTGCTTACCATCCCGGCAAAGGCTGCGTGGGGATATTGCTGCGCCCCATAGTGGTCGCCGAGGAACGGCTTTTCGGGAAAAACCCCCTTGTATTGATTCAGGGAATCTTCAGGCACCGCAAGTTCGGCGTGCGGAATGGTAATCGGAAAATACAGGAAGAACGGCTTGCCGCTGTTCCTGCGGACAAAATCAAGGGCCTTTGCCGTCATAAGGTCGGGCGCATAGGCGCCGGTTTGTTTTTCTGTGTCGTTGCCGGGAAGTTCCACCTTTTCCCTGTTCTCCCAAAGATGCCGCGGGTAGTAGAAATGAGCCTCCATCTGACCATTGTAGCCGTAGAAATAGTCAAATCCCTCGTTGAACGGCTCGCCCGAAGAGCCGGGATAGCCAAGACCCCACTTGCCGATTGCGCCGGTGGTATAGCCGGCGCGTTTCAAAACCTTCGCGACCGTAATCGTATCGGCAGTAAGCGGAAACTCGCCCTCGGACTGATTCGGCACACCGCGGTTGCCGCGAATCTGCGCGTGCCCCGTATGCAGGCCGGTCATAAGACTGCACCGTGACGGCGCACAGACGGTACTCCCGGCATAGTGCTGCCTGAAAAGCATCCCCTCGGCAGCCAGCCTGTCGATGTTGGGCGTGTGAATCTTCTTCTGCCCGTAGCAGCCTATGTCCCCGTACCCCAAATCATCGGCGAGAATATAAATGATATTGGGCAAAACTCTGTCAGACGGCTTCGGCCCGAACCACTCTGCAGAACACCCCGTCGCCAAAGCCGCTGCACCGAGACCCCCGCATTTGAGAAAATCTCTTCTTGTCTGAATCATCGGCTTTTCTCCCTATTTGAGTTTCTGTTCCGACTTATTCCGTGCCTGTGCGCGGTGCCGCAGAAAACTGTCGATGAAAGGGTCAAGCTGGCCGTCGAGAACCGCCTGTACGTTCCCGACCTGGTAATCTGTCCGGTGGTCCTTGATAAGCTGGTACGGCTGAAGTACGTAGCTGCGAATCTGGTTGCCCCAGGCAATCTGACCTTTGCTGCTGTACAGTTTCGCAAGCTCGTCGTCGCGCTTCTGCTGCTGGAGCATATAAAGTCTGCTTTTGAGCATTCGCATCGCCTCGGCCCTGTTTTTATGCTGGCTGCGGTCGTTCTGGCATTGAACCACTATG
>JBGSSG010000171.1:0-2052 GCA_041737185.1 Anaerohalosphaeraceae bacterium | reverse complement strand
TCCGGCATTTCCGCGATGGATGCCCCGAGCGAACAGGAAATCAGAAGTAAAATCGGAAACGCCGCTTTGCGGCCCGATGCCGGCTTTGCCCTTCAGCCGGGCGCCGGCGCCTCGCAAAACGCGATGGTTGACGCCCTGTGTCTGTCGCGGGCCGAAAAAATTCCTGTTTACGCCAATCCGGGATTGTTCAGTTGGTACTCCTTCTGGGAAAACTACCAGTTCAGCGGCACAGAGGATCAGGCCATTGGGAACGTCTGGTATTCGCAAATCGCATACTGGATTTATGACGACATAATTGCAACTATCCGCGTAATGAACACAGGCTCGGCAAAAGTCTCCTCATCAAGCGTAAAACGGCTGCTTGGCGTAAGCTTCACCGGCCCTGTTCAGGTGCAAACAACAGCCTCGTCTTACTATAACCCAACCCCTGGATACGCGGCCGCCGGGGCCGCGACAAATCCCGATTGTCCCGCCTACGTGCAGACAAACAGCATTTTCGTGGCAGCACCCCTGACCGGCAGGGTATGCAACGACCAGATTGATGTGATACACTTTGCGGTCTCGGTCGTGCTGGATTCGAGGGCGGTTCTGGGATTTATGCGTGAGTTGTGCAGCGCAAAACAGCATACCTATCGCGAAAACTTCGCCGAAAACAGCCCTGCCAAAAACGCCCTTCACAACCAGATTACCATTTTGCAGAACGATATCGAACCTGTACTGCGGGAAACCGACGCCGTCCACGCTTATTATCGCTACGGCAGCGCCCCTGTAGTGCGGCTGAATCTTGTCTGTGAGTACCTTTTCTATCGAAACGGTTATGACGCCGTTAAACCCGACCTTATCAAAAAACAGCTCAGCCCGACTCCGACAGACTCGACCGGCATCGGCCAGCAGGGAATGTACAATCAGCCGGCTGCGCCCTGAAAAATCCTTAACCGCAATTTATTTTCGGCAGATAAAAATTAAAACGAGTAAAATCTATGAGCAGCAAAAAATTCAATATCATCGAAAAATACGCGGACAAAATCATTCTGGCGGTAGTTGGCTTATTGGCGATATCCCTGCTCTGGGCATTCGTCATTACAGGCCCTAACACAGCAAAGCTTGACAACAGAAATTTCGGTCCGGGCCAGATTGACCCCTACATAAAAAAACAGGCCGACAGAATCAAAGAAAAATCTGAAGAGTCTGCAACGCCCAAAATATACGACAAAAACAAGGCCGCACAGTTTGAAGAAAAACTGCGATGCTCTGTCCAGGACGTCCCGACCTCTACGTACTTCCCTCTGCCCGGTACCGGCCAGGCCATCGACACTGCCGAAGAACGTCAATACGCAGTGCCCGCCATACCGCTTCTCGACAAGCCTGCAATAGCCGCTTACAGGGCGGCGGCAAGAATGCCCACCCAGGATGTTACTCCCGAAATGAATTACAAAACCGTTCAGGGCGAACCAGCCGACCTTGACATTGTTTCGGTATCGGCAAGAGTCAATATCCAGACACTGGTGCAGAATTTCCAGCAAAGCTTTATGGGGCCGCGACTGAACGCGAAATGGAGAGACCCGTCCCTTGCCGAGCCGGTCTTTGCCAGGATTGAGCTTCAGCGGCGAACAGTCAATCCCGACGGCTCATCGTCCGACTGGCAAACCGTACCGCTGGCCCGCATCGACTCTTACAGGCAGTTCCAGTCCGAGCTGCCGCTGACTACCGAACAGCTTACTTACGGCGCGGTGGACCTGTTCATCACCCAGTACAAAAATACGGAAGTAACGATGAGCATCCTGCAGCCCCTCTGGTATGATTTTATTGTCGCCGACTCACAGTGGCTTGCGCCGGAATATCGGGCTCTCTATCTTCAGTCGCTCGAACGTCAGGAATCGCTGCGTATCCGCGAACTTCGGGAAACACGCCTCAAAGAACGCGCCGCCCCGCCGGCGGGCGGCATTGCGCCCAGAACAAGGGAGACACGCACCGCTCGCTCAATGGAAGGCCCTGATATGTTTGCGACTCCCGCGACAACTCCCGTCCGTCCTGCAAAACAGGAAAAGAAAC
>JBGSSG010000141.1:0-4676 GCA_041737185.1 Anaerohalosphaeraceae bacterium | reverse complement strand
TCGCTGGAGAAGATGCTGTGCGGCTATCTGGCCAACCGAATAGTCATCCGTTAACAGATTGGGATACTTATGATATTTGGGCTCGGTGATGGATGAGATAATCATCGGGATTCCCAAAGCCTCAATCTGGTCTAAATTGGTAATATTCCGTACAATTGCTCCGCTGGCGCCCCATTGTTTCAGGTGTGCGAATTCAAGTTTTCTGGTTTTGGCGTTCATCTCTACAAAAAAGGGAGGCAGGCTATAGAAATTCCAGGGTCCGTGAAGTGCGGCATATTTTGCGATGCCCCGCAGCAAATCCCTGCCGAACTGACGTGAATTTTCAATTAGTAAAACAACCTTTGGTATTCGTTTTTTCACCTGACCGAGTCCTGACGGCAACAAACGGCGTTTCCAATATGCAAAAAAAATATACCATATTGCCCTTCTTTTGGTCAAGTAAATTTTATACGATATATAACCGTGCGATGGCAGTTTATTCGGAATATGGAGCCCCAATGTTGAATGCGATGAATCATGTGGAACGTTTTCGGGCTTTAATGAATTTTCAAGACGCAGATAGGCTGCCCCGATGGGAGTGGGCGATGTGGTGGGATGAAACCATCGCCAGGTGGCACCAGGAAGGCTTACCCGGGGAATTCGCATCCACTAATGTCTTTGGAATCTCAGAGTATTTCGGATTAGACCCGTACCTTCAGTTTTGGTTCAGTACCACAAAAGCCACCATTGAGGCCTTGCAGCACCATACCGAAGGAACCGTTTCCAGTATGGATGATTATCAGAGAATTCGTCCCCATCTTTTCCCCGACCACAGCGGGGCGATTGAAGGGATGCAGCCCTGGGCATACCGTCAGAAAGAAGGTGAAGCGGTGGTCTGGGCAACGCTGGAAGGGTTTTTCTGGTTTCCGCGAACCTTAATGGATATCGAAAAGCTCAGCTATGCCTATTACGACCAACCGGAACTGATACATTCGATTAACAGCGACCTTTTGAGGTTCAACCTGTCGCTTATCGAAAAAATGAAAAAGGTTTGTGTGCCGACTTTTATAACCCTTGCTGAAGATATGAGTTATAACCATGGGCCAATGATATCAAAGGGCATCTTCGATGAGTATATAGCTCCTTATTATAAAAAACTCATGGCTTGCCTGCACGAGATGGACATCATAACCATTGTCGATACGGACGGCGATGTTACGGAATTGGTTCCGTGGCTGCAGGATTTGGGGATTAATGGCGTATTGCCGCTGGAACGGCAGGCCAACGTTGACGGAAACATGCTCCGTCAGCAGTATCCGGATTTATGTATGGTTGGGCATTTCAATAAGCTGGTTATGAATCAGGGCGAACGGGCGATACGTGATGAATTTGAACGGCTTGTTCCGCTGATGAAACACGGAGGCTTTATTCCGAGCGTGGATCATCAAACCCCGCCCAGCGTTTCATTGGAGCAGTACCGGCTCTATTTACGACTCCTGACGGAATATACGGACAGGGTCGTAACGGTGAGAATCAAGAAGGCCCCAAGGCCGATTGTTGCTGTCCCGCATCGAGTTGTACTTCAGTCGGAACCGTCTAAAGTTCAGAGGTAAATAATCCTGAAAGTTCACTCTGTGGGGATATTAATACAGGAGACCTCAATAAACAAAAATAGAAAAGCAAATGTAGTGAGTGTGGCGTGTGATGTGTGTGTGATGTAAAGCGCGGCGGGTGTTCCGTCGCGGAAAAAAGAAAAATGTTTTTTTTGGAGGATGGAAAGATGAAAAAGGTAATTGCAATTCTGATGTTAGCTGGCTTATTGAGCGTTCAGGCGTTGGCATCGTTGTATGTCGATGCCAAAGGCGGCGCCGGCGGAAACACGTTTCGAGCCAGCGACGGCAGTCCGACCGCATGGTGGACTACGACTGGGGCTGTCGATAATTTATGGTGGCTTAGAGCGGCTACAAACATTGGCAACAACGCCAATCATGAATTAGACGCCGCGGGCTGTAACATCTATGGAAGTGGCGATAACGGCGGCGAAAACTGCCCGGTCATCTATACCGTGGTTTCCGGCCTGACTGTCGGGTGGTTTTATGACGTCGATGTTGTGTACTGGTCGGCCGGCAATTGGCCTATCAAAGTCGGGTTTGCCACAGACAATATGCTCACCTATGATCAATTGGGAACGCTTGGAATCGCAGGGACGTGCACCGGCAGAAAAACTACTGAGTTTCTGGCAAGGGTCGGCCAAATCCAGGCAGACGCAAACGGTCAGATAAGGGTGTACATCGACGACCTTCCGCCGGCCGGAAATGCAAATCGCACATGGTATGACGGCGTGCTTGTTACGGTGCCGGAACCGGCGACGCTTGTAATGCTGAGCATCGGCGGCCTTCTGCTCCGGAGAAAAAGAAACTAATTCGAATACGTCGAAAGAGCAAGGAGACGCAGGTGTGCCGTTGTCTCCTTGCTCATCAGAAAAAATTTGATTTTTTTGGAGGTACGTAAAAATGAAAAAAGTAATTACAATTCTGATGGTGGCTGGCTTATTGAGTGTTCAGGTGCTGGCGGCGTCGTATCTCGATGCCAAAGGCGGCACCGGCGGAAACACGTTTCAAGCCAGCAACGACAGTCTGACCACATGGTGGACTACGGCTGGGGCTGCCGATAATTTATGGCGGTTTAGAACAAATTTTGCCTTCAACCCCAGTCATCAATTAGGCAAAACAACGGCCAATACCGTTTATGACAGCGGCGGTAGCAACGCCGAAAACAGCCCGGCCATCTATACCATAGTTTCCGGCCTGACTGTCGGAAAGTGGTATGACGTCGATGTTGTGTACTGGTCCACAAACAGCAGCGGCCTGGAAAACTGGACGGTCAAAGTTGGGTTTAACCTGGACAATATGCTCACCTACGATCGACTGGGAACGGTTGGAATCGCAGGAACGCCCACCGGCACGTTTGAAGATAACCGGATTGAGCTGTTGGGAAGGGTCGGCCAAATCCAGGCGGACGTAAACGGTCAGTTCAGGGTGTACGTCGATGACCTGCCGCCAGGCAGTAACTATAATCGCACATGGTACGATGGTGTGCTCTATGCACTGACGACCGTTCCGTACGCTCTTTCAGACAGCCAGGCCGCGGATGTCGCGGATGTGGATGTAACATTGAGCTGGAACGCCGCTCAGGACACAGTCGGTTCCAACCCGGTCAATCCTAATTTGATTAAGCAGTATGTTTATATCACGAAAGACCAGGTTGCTAATCCGGGCGACCCGAACCTTTTCTATCTTGGTCAGGCAACGCTGAATTTAAGCAATCCGGCATCGAGTTACGTTACCAACCTGGCCTATGACGCTTCTTATGATTGGGCGGTTGTTGATGTTGTCGCCGGTAATGATTATACGCCGGTTGCAGGCGTGAGTCTGCTGACAGCGGTTGACCCGAACAACCTTGTAAGCGCTGTTGCTTCATTTGACACCCTCTCAAGCTCCCCGTCAGTTGTTACACAGCCGCAGGATATTCTTCTGCCCGCGTCGGCTCTTGGCACGTCTGTCAATGCTTTCTCTATCAGTGTTTCGAGCGTTTCGACGGCCCATTACCAGTGGTATAAATCGACTGACAACGCTAACAACACACCGGTAGATACTGCTGTCGGCACCGATTCAGCTACCCTGACGATTAACCCGCTGGCGCTGACGGACATCGGATTCTACTACTGTAAAGTAACGAACGACGGCGGAAATGTCTTATCGAATGTTGCCATTTTGAGCATTGAACGTCTGGCGGGTCAGTGGTTGTTGAATAACAATTTGACTGATGCTTCCGGGAATGGCTGGACCGGTTCAATTGCCGATCCGAATTTCAATGCCGACTCGCTTGAAGGAACGCATTCTTACGAGTTCTTTGGCGTTGGCGATGGCCGTTCAATCGAAATAACCGGCAGCGAAGACCCCTATAGTTTCTTCCGTCTCGGTTTAACCGTCAGTTGCTGGGTCAAATCCACTAATACCGGCTGGGGCGGCCTGATGTGCAAACAAAACCGGGATATACCTACCTGGACCGGGTATACACTTGATACGAATGGTTCGGGTCGGATTGAATGGAACATGCGCAGCATTGGAGGCGTCACCGGCAACACGGTAGTTACCGATGGCCAGTGGCATCTGGTTACCGGTACTTATGACGGCGATACCGGCAAAATAGTTGTCTATGTCGATGGCGAAGAGGAAAAGGCCGCGACCTATTCAGCTACTCCGCTGCTGTCCGATAAACCGCTTCTTCTTGGAGCCGAAAAGGCTGATGGTTCTACGCCTTACAAAGGCCTGATGGATGACGTCCGAGTGTACACCTATGCCCGCACGCCGCAGGGAGTTCTCGACCTGTACAACGAGTTTACCACCCCGGACAAGATACTGTGTCTTGATCCTTATTACGCCGCCGCTGATATCAGCGGGCCGGCTGGAGTGCCTGACTGCAAGGTCAATATGTACGACTTTGCTGTAATTGCAACCGGCTGGCTGGATTGCGGCCTGTATCCGACCTGCAACTAAGTTGTAACCTGTAACATGCTAAACGCCCGGGTGACACGTGTCATCCGGGCGTTATTACAGCAGGCGGCGGGGAAATCAAGAAAGGATATTTATGAAGACAAAAAAGGCTTTTACTTTGATTGAATTGCTGGTTGTGAT
>JBGSSG010000106.1:0-2610 GCA_041737185.1 Anaerohalosphaeraceae bacterium | reverse complement strand
GGACGAACAGGAAATGGGTTCTTTTCTTGGACAGGAGAAGACGGCACTTGAGGATGCCAAAAAACGCGGATTTGAAGAGGCAGTTGCGGACGCGAACAGTTTGTTCTGAACATTTTTTCGGCCCGGAGGCGATATGAAGCTGGCGGAGGTGATACGCAATGAGTGTGTTCGAGCCGGTGCAGGCTTCGAAGACAAGGCGATGGTTCTTTGCGAGATAGCGTCGCTTGCCCGGCAAAGCGGGCTTTGCGGGGACGTCGGCGAGGAGACGATTTTAGAAGCTCTGCAGGAGCGGGAGACGCTCGGTTCGACGGGGATTGGCGGGGGTGTGGCGATACCGCACTGCAAGCTGCGGGGGATACAGGATTTTGTGGTGGGCGCAATTTCGCTGCCGGAGGGGGTGGACTTTGAGTCGAGCGACCGCAAGAAGGTGCATCTTCTGGTTTTTATCATAGCGCCGATGGAGGAGACGAACAAGTATATGCGGCTGCTGTCGTCGATATCACGGCAGTTAAGCGACAGAATTTCTGTCGAGAAAATGGCCAAAGCACAGAGCAGCGAGGAGCTTGTCAGGGCGCTTTTGGCGCAGGCGGATTCCGAGATACCGACTTATGATTCGGGCCGCAGGAATCTTTTAAGCGTGTTTGTGCAGGACCAGAAGGTGTTCGGCCAGATTATGGACGCACTTGTCGGCCTTGAGGGCAGTTCGCTTACGGTACTGGATGCCCGGAACAGCAGGATATTCACGGGCGGCAGCCCGCTATACGCAGCGACGGGCGGAGCGTCGCCCAACGGGGAATTCTGCCGCGGCATACTGGCGGTAGTGGAACGCCGGCTGACCAACGAGATGATACGCAGGATAGAAGGCATTACGGGCAGTCTTGCCGAGTGTATGGGGGTATTAGTGACGGTTCAGGAGCTTTCATACTGTGCCGGTTCACTTGAGGCTTAAAAGAGGCTCAAAATGGTATTGCGGAAGGGCGAATTGTCTGGTCGAAAAGGCGGGGCGTATTTATTGTTTTTGCCGGGCCGGGATGGCCGATAAGAGTATAAATATACCCTTGCGGGTAATAAGTCCCCGTACAGCGAGCAGCGTAAAGGAATTTACGATGGACGATTGACGATTTACGATTTCTTTCAATCGACAATCTTCAATCGTAAATCGTCAATCTTTTTGTCCGCTGGACGCTGTTCCTGAACGCTGAATTTATATATACTGGCGGTTTAGAATTGGCACGATTTTTTTTTCGCAGAAGTCAGCGTCTCCGCGACAATGAGCGGATAAAGGCGATATTATCGCAGAGGCGATGTTTTTGGTGCGGCGGCATCGGGATGTACGTATGCGGCAATGAGGGTACAGCAGCGAGGTTCGCGGTGTCGGTAAGCGCAATCGCCGGCGGCGCCGTCGAGCGGAACCGTATTAAGCGTTTTGGACGCGAGGCGTTTCGGCTTAACAGGGGCAAGCTCAGATGCGATTATGATTATTTTTTAATAATCAAAGGCAAAACGACGAAAAAAGACAGCCGGGAATGTCAGGTGCGGGAATCGCCTGTTTGCGGGATGAGCTACAGGGAGTTTGAAACGCTTTTTATGAAGCTGGCGGAAGGGGCGACTGGAAATTCCTGAACGATTTTCCAGGCGGCTCCAGGAACGGAACGGTTTATGGACAGGACTGGGATGTCCGGCAAAAAACTTTTTTCGATAGGTTCTGCGGCCGGGAAGGCGGGCGTTTCGCGCCAGAGCGTGCAGTATTACCTGATGGTAGGCCTGCTCGATGCAACGGAAACGACGAAGACGGGCAGGCGGATGTTTGACCAGAAGGCGGTAGAGCGGATTCAGTTGATTAAGCGGCTCAACGAGAGCGGCTATCCGCTGCGCGCGATACGCGAACTATTTATGCAGGGACGAATTGAGACGAAAGGGTCTTAGTGATGGCTGATTATAATACGCAGCAGCGAAGACGGAACGTTGGCGTCGGCGTGTTTGTGTTCATCGGGTTCTGCGCTTTTGTGTGGCTGATATACGTATTCCGGGATTTGCCGCTGTTTGTCAGCGGGATGCGGTCTTTTACCGTGCTTGTTTATTTTCCGAACGCATCGGGAGTGCAGAAGGATACCCCCGTTCAGTACTGCGGCTACCAGATTGGCAGGGTTCTGAACGTATCGCCTCCGACACTGTTTACCGAGCCTGACGGTCACAGCTATCACAGGGTCGGCGTTTCAGCGGCGATAGAAAAACGTTACAAGAATATCCCATCCAACGTGAATATCGTGCTGACCAAACGCGGCCTGGGCAGCAATTATATAGAACTGATTGCCGACCCGGACAAGAAGCCTGAACCGCTGATAGCCGGACGACCAGAGACTATGTACCTTACCGAAGATCTCGTACTGAAAGGTACGACGGGGATGATGAGCGAATTTCTCCCGCCCGAGGTACAAAAAAAGATAGAAAGTCTTGTGGATGCAATTACACTGCTTGCCAACAACGCCAACGAGGTAATCGGAGACCAGGCGAACAAGACCAACATCAAAAAGACGCTGGACCAGATACGCGGGGCTACCGAACAGGCAAGCAAGACGCTGGCGGCTGTGGAGCGCTTTTCGCAGACGG
>JBGSSG010000125.1:0-8327 GCA_041737185.1 Anaerohalosphaeraceae bacterium | reverse complement strand
AAAATTATCGTCGATACCTACGGCGGACGCGGCAGCCATGGCGGCGGGGCTTTTTCCGGCAAAGACCCGTCGAAAGTTGACCGCTCGGCCAGCTATATGGCACGGTATATAGCCAAAAATGTCGTCGCGGCCGGACTGGCCGACGCCTGCGAGGTGCAGCTAAGCTACGCCATAGGAGTCGCAAAGCCGGTGAGCATTATGGTAGATACCGAAGGAACCGCCAAAATCGATGAGTACAAGATAGAAAACATCATAAAGAAACTATTCCCGCTTACGCCAAAGGGGATGATTAATCACCTCAAACTCAAGCGGCCGATTTATAAGGAAACCGCACGAAACGGGCATTTCGGCAGAAATCATCCGGACTTTACGTGGGAAAAGTTAGATATGGTCAAAAAGGTGCGTAAGGCCGCGGGACTGAAATAGCGTTCGATGAACCCGTAGAAAAAGCAGAGTTTTTGGCGGACAGATTGGCCGCGACTGGGGGGTAGCGGTCGGCGGGCAAGTTTTATTTTAAGCCGAGTTTTCAAAGAGCCCCACCCAATTACTGGCGGACAAGTTTTCTGTTTTCAATTTTCTATTTGGGGCGGACGGCCAGATGGGCCGGGAATCAAAAAATACAATGCCCCCCGGCACAAATGCCGGGGCTAAACGATAAACGGATTCCTCACGCCGCCTGCGGCGGGTTCGGAATGACGGCGAGGGGAATATGTCGGACCATTCGGACAGGTAGGACGCGTAAGACAAGTCGGACAAAAAACAGCATGGGCCAAAGCTCATCCCGTCAGGTCAGTGGTAAAAGTGTCGTGTGGCGGTAAAGACCATTGCGATGCCGAGCTTGTCGGCGGCGGCGATGACCTCGTCGTCCTTCTTTGAGCCGCCGGGCTGAATGATACAGGCAATGCCAGCCTGTGCGGCATTTTCAACATTATCAGGAAACGGGAAGAAGGCATCCGAACCCATTGCGGCGCCCTTAGCAAGCGGGCCTGCGTTTTTAACTGCGATGTATCCCGACTCGATGCGGTTCATCTGGCCTGCGCCTACGCCGACGAGACGGCGGTCTTTTACCAGTGTAATTGTGTTGCTCTTTACGTGCTTTGCGACTATCCAGGCGATACGCAAGTCCTCCATCTGCTGCGGCGATGGTTTTAATTTCGTGGGCCAGGTCAATTTTTCCGGCTGCCAGCCGATCAGGTCTCTTTGCTGAACTAAAAGGCCGCCGACTAAAGGCCGGATATCGAGCTGGGCGGCATCAACAGCGTTTCGGTCAATTGCGCCGGTTTCCATCAGTCTGACTCTTTGCCCCCATTCTTTGAGGGTACGTATCGCATCGACGGCATCGCTGTCGTACTGCGGAGCGACAATGACCTCGGCAAAGAAGCCTGCGGCGCCTTTGGCCTTGCCGAAGCGGGCGTAGGATTCCATAATGGCCTGTGCAAGTTCTTTATCGACCTTTCGATTGACAGCGATTATACCGCCGAATGCGCTGACCACATCGCCGAGGTACGCTTTTTCGTAGGCTTTTGTAATGTCGGCGTCGATGGCGCAGCCGCAGGGATTCATATGCTTGACGACCACCGCCGCCGGCTCGTCAAATTCCTTGACCAGTTCGAAGGCAGCGTTGGCGTCCATCAGATTATTAAAGCTGATTGGCGTGCCGCCTGGGAGCAGCTTTGCAGTTCCGACACTGACTTCAGTACAGTCGGTAAGAGTGTAAAACGCCCCCTTTTGATGCGGGTTTTCGCCGTAGCGAAGTTCCTGATTTTTGACGACGGACAGCGAAAGCCTTTGCGGAAACAAATCTGCGGCGCGGGCGTTGAGATATTTTGAGATTGCCGCGTCGTACGAGGCGGTCAGGGCAAACGCGTCGCGTGCCAGTTGTTTTCGCAGTTCCGGGCTGACGGATGCGTTTTTTGATCGCATCTGGTCAATAACGGCATTGTACTGGCCTGGACTGGTTACGACGGTTACAAATTTGTGGTTTTTGGCGGCAGAGCGAACCATACTTGGTCCGCCGATGTCGATATTTTCAATCGCGTCCTCGAATGTACAGCCGGGGTTTGCGACGGTCCGCTCAAAGGGGTAAAGATTGACGCAGACAAGGTCGATAGGCTCAATCTTGTGTTCGGCAAGAGCGGCGGCGTGTTCGGGTTTGTCGCGCAAGGCCAGCAACGCGCCGTGGATGCGGGGGTGGAGGGTCTTGACGCGTCCATCCATCATTTCGGGGAAGCCGGTGACGGAATCGACGCCGGCAACATCAATGCCCGCCTTAGCGAGCGCTTTGGCGGTGCCGCCTGTGCTGATAATCCGGACGCCCATCGAGACGAGTTCTTTTGCGAATTCCACAACGCCCGTTTTGTCCGATACACTTATCAAAGCCCGCCGAATTCTGATTTCCATAGTTTAATCCTGCTACGATACTTGTTGAAAGTTATCAACAACGACAAACCCGAAATCCTAATATCTAAATCCTAAACAAACCTGAATAACCAAAATCCAAATGTTCCAAACAAGACTGCCGTTTGCCGGTGTTATTGTTTTGGTCATTTTTATTTTGAATTTTGGGTTTGTTTAGAATTTCGGATTTAGTGCTTAGGATTTTTAACATAATACTGTTTCAAAAATTATTTGCGCTGTAGTATTAAAATAAATCAGGCCCGCTGCTACATTGCCGTCATTGTGCGACTGAAATTTCCTGAACGGTTCCGCGCTGGTCGGCCAGATACATTCTCGGGTCGGTCATATTGACGGCGTATCTGCTGACGCTGTTGAAATTCAGGCTCATCAGTTCTTTGCCGGCGGTGTTGTCCATAATCGAAAGCACACCCGGCCCGGAAAAAACATAAGACTTTGTTTTGCTTTCGCACAGGGCGGCAATGCCACTGGGGAGATTCCAGAGTTCTTTTCCGGTCTGTTTGTCGATGGCATAAAGGCCGTTTCTTCCGGCAAAGAGATAAACGGCGGATTTTCCGATGACCGGGGCGGTTGACAGCGGCTGTCCTGCGTAGAATGGGGCGGCCCAGGCCGGCTGGCCGGTTGACGCATTGAGTTTGCAGCACTTTGTGTCCCGGCCTGCGGCATAAACAAAAGCCTCGTCCATCACAACAGGAGCGTCGAGCGGGCCTGAAAGGTCGTACTGCCAGATTTTCACAGCCTGGTCGGGCATCATTGCCACCAGATTGCCCTGTTCGGTACCGAAGACGACGATATTGTCAGTCGCCAGAACCGAATTAATCGACGAGTTGTTGTCGGCGGTGGCGGTAAAGCGGAGGATGTCGTCATCGAGCAGGATTGCGTAAAGCCTGTTATCTGCGCCGGCCAGATAGAGATACTTGGTGTTTTTGGCCAGGCCGCAGCCGTAGCCTGAACCGATGGCGTCAAAGTTTTTTTTCTTTATGACCGACCGGAGGGCGGGGTCAATAATCTGAAGCTGATTTCCGATGAGAAAATAGAATTTGTTTTCGTAAAAGCAGGGCCGGCAGACGGGCAGGCCGGGTACTGCCAGTCGAAGACCGAATTCGACCGAACCTTTATCGCGGTCGATACAGAAAAAGTAGTTCCGGTCGGTTAAGACGCACAGGTACCTGCCAAAGACAAAAAGGCGGTCGAGGTTTTCTTCTTTCTCAATAGGCAGGGTAATCTGCCACTGCGATGACAGACCAGCCCTGCTGAGCAGTTCGGATGCGACAAGAGGCGAAGGAGCCTGGGCGGGCGTTGATTCAGCGAGGCCCGGTCGGGCTGTGCAAAGAAAGACCGACAGTATGAATAATACAGTTGGGATTTTTATACTAACCTGCTTCATCAATGCCTCCTGTAAGATTCAGCCTGCCTGGAGATGAACGAAATCGGCCAGGTTGATTTCATACTGTTTTTCAAAGTTTTGCATCCGTTCGATTCGCCCAATATCGTCGTTTATACGGTTAGCCAGCTTAAAAATGTACGGTTTTCCCTCGAGCCGATTTTGCAGGTCCTGGAGCATTGGTTCCCATCTGTTGCCGTAAAGCTGAGCCTTGAGGATAACGAGCATTTTATGTTTGTCGTCAAGGCCTGCGATAAATCGGCGGACCTGCACTTCCGCAGAATTTTGGCCCTCGTCGGCTACATTTTCGGTTTCTTTGGCCATTTTTCCCTCGCGGGGTCCATATGGTACCTGATTTTACCTGGAATTTCAAGGTTTTTTGTCCGCGAACCGGATGGCGGTTACTGGTCGGCCTTAAGGATTTCGGCCAATTCGGCCATACGGACAATGAGCTGGCTGCGTCTGTAATCGACCTGCTGGAGCTGGGTGCTGATGTAATCCTTTCCGACCATAACACCTTTTGCCTTCGAAATAATTTCCTGGACGCGGTCTTTGGGCATATCTTCAAACGTCAGGACGTCATAAGCCAGGACGGTTGCGTGATTTTCGCTGACCCTGACAAAACCGCCTTCCACGATATAGAAGGCATCGCCGCGGTCGGGGATTTCTCTTACCTGCATAACGCCCTGTCCGAGTTTGGCCAGAACAGGGCAGTGATTTCGCATGATTCCCCACTGGCCGTCCTCGAACGGCAGGACAACCGAACCAGCCTTGCAGTCTAAGAGTTTAGCCCTTGGCGTGAGCAGCGTTATATGAAATGTTCCGCGAGAGATTCCTACCATAGTCTGTTATGAGCCTTTCTTGAAGGCCTTTTCCTGAGCTTCCTGAACAGCTCCGATATACATAAAAGCGCTTTCAGGCAAATGATCCCACTGCCCATCGCAAATCTGCCGACAGCTCTGGACGGTTTGGCCGGCCGGAACATACTTGCCTTCAAGGCCTGTAAACTGACGGGTTACGATAAACGGCTGGGAGAAGAAACGCTCAAGTTTTCGCGCACGTGCAACGATGAGTTTGTCTTCTGCGCTAAGCTCGTCGATACCGAGAATGGCGATTATGTCCTGGAGGCTGTGATATCGCTGGAGGTATTCGAGAACTTTTTGCGCGACCTTGTAATGTTCCTGTCCGACGATGTTGACGTCGAGGATACGCGAGCTGCTTTCGAGGGGGTCAACCGCGGGGTAGATGCCCTTTTCGGTGATTTTCCTTGAAAGAACGACGGATGAATCGAGATGAGTAAAGGTGGTGGCCGGGGCGGGGTCTGTAAGGTCGTCGGCGGGGACATAGACGGCCTGAACGGAAGTGATTGCGGCCGAGCCTGTGGAGGCGATTCTCTCCTGAAGCTGTCCCATCTCGCTTGCCAGAGTGGGCTGATATCCGACGGCACTTGGAATCCTGCCAAGCAGAGCGGAAACCTCGGAGCCAGCCTGGGAAAAGCGGAAGATATTGTCGATAAAGAGAAGTATCTCTCCGCTGCCGGTCTGGCAGAGATACTCGGCCATAGTCAGGGCGGCCAGTGCGACTCGCAGTCTCGCTCCAGGTGGTTCATTCATTTGGCCAAAGACAAGGCAGGTGTTGTCGAGTACCGTTGCGCCGGTGTTATGTATTTTTGTTTTTTTCATTTCGAGCCAGAGGTCATTGCCCTCGCGTGTTCGTTCGCCGACGCCGGCAAAGACTGAATATCCGCCGTGCTGGGTGGCGATTCTGGCGATAAGCTCCTGTATGATGACGGTCTTGCCGACGCCAGCGCCACCGAAGAGGCCGGTCTTTCCGCCCTTTACGAAGGGACAGAGCAGGTCGATGACCTTGATGCCTGTCTCGAACATCTCTGATTTCGCGGACAGGTCAACGAATTTCGGTGGTTTCTGATAGATGGATTTTTTGACGGCAGTCTTGATTTCGGGGCCGCCGTCCACAGGTTTGCCCAGAAGGTTAAAGACCCTGCCGAGAATTTCTTTGCCAACCGGCACCTGCACGGGCGAGCCGGTATCGACAACCTCCATTCCCCGCTGCATACCGAGCGTGCTGCCCAGCGCCACCGCCCGTATCCGTCCGCCGCCGAGGTGCTGCTGTACCTCGCCGACGACTTCAAAGGAACCGTTCTGCAGTTTTCCTTTTACTTCGAGCGCATTATACAGCGCCGGGATAAATTCAGCGTGAAATTCGGCCTCGAATATACTTCCAAGTACCTGTGTTACTCTGCCTGTATTCATAATTTTTTCAAACCCAAAAAATATCGCTGTAAAACTGTTTAATTTTTTAACTAACGCGCTGTTCCGACGCCGCTGATAATATCGAGCAGTTCGACGGTAATTTGTCCCTGTCGTGCGCGATTGTACTGTCGTGTCAGGTCCTGTATCATTTCGTCCGCGTTTTCGCTGGCGTTTCGCATAGCGACCACACGCGACAGATACTCGCTGACGGCGGCTTCGAGGAAGCAGCCGCTAACGGCGGTGCGAATCATTATCCGTGCAAAGGCGTCGAAAATATCCTCTGCCGAGGGCACGAGCAAAAAGTCCTCAAAATTCAGTTCCCACGGCCAGGTAACGGCGGCCCGTGTGGTCAGGTCGTCAATCAAATCTTCGAGTGGCAGAATGGCCAGCGTTTGGACTCGCTGGTGCGAAGGGGAAAAGAAACGGTTATAAACAATCCCAAGTCGGCCCAGTCGGCCGTGAAGATATTCATTTATGAAGAAGTCTGCGATTTCGTTTGCCTGGGCGGGCGACGGGACCTCGGCAAAACCGTCATAGACGCCCGCGGCGGCGATACCGCGGTGCTCGAGCCAGGCAAGAACCTTTCGCCCCTTTGCGTAGATTTTCAGTTCCCTGCCAAAGCGTTTTGCCATTTTCAGGTGTACGTCAATCTGCTTATAGAGGTCGTTGTTATATGCGCCGCACAGACCTCGCTGGCTTCCAATGACAATAATTGCGTTGGTCTTCGCATCCGAAGTTTTAAAGAGCGGATTTTCCAGATTTTTTTCCGCCGAGGCCATTAAATATCCAATTTGTGCCAGGGAGTCATAGAAAGCCAGTCCCTGCAGCCATTGATTGTAATATTGGCGATACCTGACGGCGCTGATGGTTTCCATCGTAGCTGTAACCTTATAGATATTCGCCGCGGCTCCGCGCCGCTTCAAAATTTGTCGTGGATTAGCCATAAAAACAGCAAAACTTAATCAGGCTCCGAAACTGAACTTATATATGGTTTTATAGGTCTGGATAGCTTCAATGAGTTCCGCCGTCAGGGCATCGTCGAGTTGTCCGGTCTGCTCGATTTTGTCGATATATTCAGGCGCCTCAAGCTCCATCCAGGTCAGCAGTTCCTCCAGGAAATGGCCGACACGGGAAACCTCTATATCGTCAATGGCTCCGGATGAGCCTGCCAGGATGCTTATGACCTCCTGTCCGACGCTGACGGGCGCGAACTGTTTCTGCTTGAGGATTTCGACCATACGGTAGCCGCGTTCAAGCTGCCTGGCGGCGGCCTCATCAAGCTCCGTTCCCAGTCTGGCGAAATCCTGCAGTTCGCGGAAGGCGGCCAGGTCGAGCCGAAGTTTGGGGGCGACTTTTTTGACGGCCTGCGGCTGGGCGTCACCGCCGACGCGGCTGACGCTTATGCCCACGTCAATGGCAGGACGTACGCCGGCCAGAAACAAATCCCGCTGGAGATAAATCTGCCCGTCGGTAATCGAGATGATGTTGGTGGGGATATAGGCGGAGACCTGCCCTTCGAGAGTTTCCACGATAGGCAGAGCGGTGAGCGAGCCGCCGCCGAGTTTGTCTGATAGCTTTGCGCTGCGTTCGAGCAGACGGCTGTGCAGATAGAAAATGTCTCCGGGGAAGGCCTCTCGTCCGGGCGGGCGCCGCAAGAGCAGGCTCAACTCGCGGTAAGCGATGGCGTGCTTGCTCAAATCGTCATAGACACACAGGGCGTGTCCGTTTTTCTCGTACATAAAATACTCGGCGACCGCGGCACCGGCATAAGGGGCCATATACTGCATCGCGGCGCTATTCGAAGCGGAAGCGCATACTACAATCGTATGTCGCATCGCGTCATATTTTTTAAGTGTCGCGACCACTTCGGCGACGGTTGATTCTTTTTGGCCGATGGCCACGTAAACGCAGACGACATCCCTGCCCTTCTGGTTGATAATCGTATCGATAGCGATGGCGGTTTTTCCGGTTTTCCGGTCGCCGATAATCAGTTCCCGCTGGCCCCTGCCTATGGGAATCATCGTATCGACGCTTTTTATTCCGGTGGCCAAAGGTTCTTTTACGGGCTGACGGTCCGCAATGCCGGGTGCGGGCGTTTCGACAAGCCGCTGGGTTTGCGTCTGAACAGGTCCCAGGCCGTCAATGGGCTGACAGAGAGCGTTCACAACCCTGCCCAGCAACGCCTCACCTACCGGTACCGACAGCACTTTGCCTGTGGAGCGGACCTGTGAGCCTTCGTGTACTTTTTGGTAGTC
>JBGSSG010000040.1:0-2935 GCA_041737185.1 Anaerohalosphaeraceae bacterium | reverse complement strand
GGAGGGGCGGTTTATCAGACCAAGCTCAAGAGTCTGGCCGACGGTTCCATTCGCGATATTCGCATTCGCTCGGAGGAAGTGATTGAGGACGCCTATCTTGACAGGCGGAATTTTGAGTATCTGTATTCGGCCAGCAGCGAGCATGTACTGATGGACCTGGAAAGCTACGACCAGATTACACTTGACGGCGACGCTTTCGGCGACGGGCCGAAATACCTCAAGCCAAACTCTGTGCTTCAGGTGAGTATGTACGACGGCAAACCTGTCATAATCCAACTGCCAAATACCGTTGATTTGAAGGTTGTTGAGACTTCGCCGGAGATAAAGGGCGCAACGGCCACGAATCAGTACAAGCCCGCCACGCTCGAAACCGGGCTGGTGATAAGCGTTCCGTCGTTTGTCAAGGCGGGCGAGCTTATCCGCGTCGATACCCGCACGGGGCAATACGTTACGCGCGTCAAAGAGTAAACCGATGGAGCCCAAAAAGGTACTGCTGCTTTTGGAAACCTCTCGTGAGTACGGCAGAGGCCTGCTTCGAGGAATTGCGCGGTATGCCGACCTTTATGGTCCGTGGATTATGGTCCAGCAGGCGCCGTTTTACACCGAAGAGGCAAAGGGGAGGGGGCGTTTTGCTCTGCCGGAAAACATCCGGTATGACGGCATTGTAATGCGTGAGGAAAGCTGGATGAGCCGACTGTCAGGGCTGAAAACGCCCATTGTTGCAGCCTGCTACCGCGACCCCAACGTACAGTGCGACTGCAGGGTTATGACCGACAACACAGGCATCGGCGAACAGGCTGCGCGGCATTTTATTCAGCGTGGGTTTCAAAACTTCGCCTTTCTCGGATATGACGGGATGTTCTGGTCTATAGAGCGTGGGAATGCCTTCGGAGCAGCGGTTGAGAAAGTAAAGGGTCGTTTTTTTTGTTTCGTCCAAAGCCATCCCGTCAAACGGCGGCGCTGGGATGTCGAACAGCACGATGTCGCCCGATGGCTAAGCGACCTGCCCAAGCCCTGTGCGCTTATGGCCTGCAATGACGACCGCGGCCGGCAAGCTCTTGACGCCTGCCGGCTGGCGGGATTAAATGTGCCCGAGCAGATTGCTGTTGTTGGGGTGGATAACGATGAGTTTGTCTGTTCTCTTTCAAGTCCTTCGCTGTCGAGCGTAAGCCTTGACGTCGAACGGGCCGGCTTTCAGGCGGCGGCGTTTCTTGCCGGTCAGATGGAGAAACCGGATGGAAAAAATAAAATCATAGTCGTCGAACCGACCGGCGTTGTTGTCCGTCAGTCCAGTGATGTTCTGGCCATCGAAGACCCTGATGTCGCACAAGCCGTTCGATATATTCGACAGCACGCGTGCCGGCCATTGCAGGTTGACGATGTTCTTGAGGAATTGGCCATTTCGAGGCGAATGCTTTACGAAAAATTCCAGCAAGCGCTGGGCTGCCCCATTCATAAATACATCAAGCGGGTCCGCATCGAACAGATGGAAAAACTTCTTCTTGAAACCAAGATGAGCGTTTTGGAAATCGCTCTGCAAATGGGTTTTTCCGGCGCAGACCATATCGCACAGTACTTCAAAAAAGAGACCGGCTTAAATCCCCTTGCCTTCCGTCTGCGTCACATCGAAAAAAGCTAATAAGAACTGCTCCTGCAAGGACTTGCAATCGTACTTATTCCTTATATTAGGATGTTTCTGCCCACGGTGTGCGCGTGCGGCCGACTTTTGAAAGTGCACAAAATTGCGGTTTTTTTACACACAGATGCGTTTACTGCCGGCCGGCAAAAAAGGTATAATCAGACAAAGGACGGGCAGGGAGCCTTCTATTGGACTGCCAAGGGTCTGATTTTTTGCGAATAACATTGAAAATATATGGGGATATGGTACTATGAATCCCAAGGCGACCGAGCGGAAGATTCAAACAAAAAAACTTGTGGAGTATGGACCTATGCAGCGAGCAGCCAAGGGCGGTAAGACACAGGGGATGACATCACGTCAGCGGTTGCAGGCGGTTCTTGAACACCGTCCCGCAGACCGGCTTTGTGTTGATTTCGGCGCGGGAGGGCAGACGGGTATGGGCGTAAGCGCGATTCACCGATTGCGTCAGGCGGTCCTCGGAGACAAGGACTGGCGCGTAAAGGTGATTGAGCCGTATCAGATGTTAGGGGAAATCGACGAAAAACTCCGTCAGGCGCTGGGCCTGGATGTGGTTGGGGTGCATCCGCGGTGCAATATGTTTGGGTTTGAAAACAAGGGGTGGAAGCCTTTCAGGATACCCGTCGATGGCACGGAGGTTTTTGTGCCGGAGCAATTCAACTACAGCAAAGACGGCCAGGGCAATCTGTATATGTATCCCCAGGGGGATTTATCCGTACCGCCGTGCGCGAAAATGCCCAAAGACAGCTATTTCTGGGATTCCATCCGGCGGCAGGAGCCGATAGACGATGACAAGCTCGATTATCTCGACAACTGCGAGGAGTTCGGCCTGTTATCCGATGCGGACATCGAACATTTCAAAAAAGAAGTCGAGTACTATTACAGCAGCACGGATTACGGTATTTATATGACGTTTCCGGGCCTTGCTTTTGGCGATATTGCTTTGGTTCCGGTTCCGTGGGCGAAAAATCCCAAGGGGATTCGGGATGTTGAGGAGTGGTATATATCAACGGCGATGCGTCGTGATTATGTTTATAAGGTTTTTGAGCATCAGTGCCAGGTCGGTTTGAAAAACATTGAAAAGCTTGCCGCGGCGCTGGGCAACAAGGTACAGGCGGTGTTTGTAAGCGGTACGGACTTTGGTACTCAGCGTGGACCGTTCATTTCCCCGCAGGCCTATCACGACCTCTATAAACCATTCCAGAAGGCCGTGAACGATAAAATCCACAAAATTACAAGCTGGAAGATATTCATTCACTCCTGCGGGGGCATTTACCC
>JBGSSG010000019.1:0-2790 GCA_041737185.1 Anaerohalosphaeraceae bacterium | reverse complement strand
GGTTTTCAAGCAGCGGGGCGGTTTCGACGACGGCGGTGGTCAGATGTCTTCGCAGTTGGGCCTCTGAGATGTTTCGGACGAGCTTGCCGTTAAGGGCTATGGAGACGATGCCTGTTTCCTCGCTGACAACTATAACGACGGCGTCTGACGAGTTGGTTACGCCGATAGCGGCGCGGTGTCTTGAGCCGAGTGTTCCGTGGACGGATGAATCGGCCTCTGCCAGTGGTAGCTGGACGCGGGCGGCGATGATACGGTCGCCCTGGATAATCAGCGCCATATCGTGCAGCGGCGTGCCGTCGTAAAAAATCGTCATAATAAGGTCGCAGCTTACTCTGGCGTCGATTCGCAGGCCGGTGTCGATGAATTCTCCCAGAGGTACCTGCTGTGGGATTACGATGATGGCGCCTGTGTGAGAGGCGGCGAGTTTCTGGACTGCTTTTAGGATTTCCTCGACGCTTCTGGTAAGCTGCTGGGGCGTGCTGTGTGCGAAGAAGCGTGCCTGGCCGAGGCGAATCAGCGCTCGCCGCAGTTCGGGCTGGAAGGCGGTAACGGCGATGATAAGAACGGCGATGATGAAGCCGTTGTAGAGGTATGCGATGCGGTCCATTCCGAACTTTCGGACGACCAGGTTGAGCAGCAGAGAGCCGGCGACGAGAACGAAAATCATTCCCCGGAAGAGTCGTTCGCCGCGAGTGCCTTCGAGAAAGTTGAGAATGGTATATACGAACAGGCCTATCAATAGCAACTCGGCGATAACGATAAGTCTGTCGTAGAAGCCGGCTGTCAGGATATAATTAAAGACCGCATTCAAGGGTTGTGAGTTCCTTTGTATTTACCCGAGGCATAAGGCCATACCGTATATTTCCGTACCTTGCATATTCAGGCTGTCCTCCCGGCTGGGGCGGGCCTGTCAGCGGACGTACATTTCGCTAAGTCGGCTTGGTCTGTCGAGCATTAAGGCGGCGTCGAGGTCGTCTTGCATTTGAATCCAGTTGGTCCGGATGGTGTTTATATGCCGCCGGTCGATTTCCTGTACCGTTCGCCCTGGCGAGCCTGCGCAGCCCGCAATTAAAGCTGCTGCCGCAAGGAAAATCCAGGCAAGGGCGTTTAGGAAACTGGATTTTTGAGCAATTAGATTCCGCATACTATTCCTCTGTTTTCTGATATTTTAGCCTGTCATAGTGCGGGCAGGCATTTTTGCTTAAGTTATGCCAACAGGAGGATTTTAGCACAGTGAGGACTTGTTGTCAACTTTCAAGATATATCGGTTGCCAAGCTAATTTTGCCTCTAAGGGGTTGACATTTCCGTGCTGTTTTTATATGATTTGACAGAGGCAGGCGGAATGGCTGCGAGCAAAATATGGTCCGGCGGGGCAGAAGGGATAAGGACAGATTATGAAACTTAGCCGGGTAAGTCGCGTGGTGCGTTTGCTGACGCTGCTGCAGTCCGAGAAGGCGCAGGGTGTTGAGGAGCTTGTTGAGGTTACGGGGGTTAGCCGGCGGACGCTTTTTCGCGATTTGAAGGAGTTGTCGGCCATAGGCGTGCCGTATTATTTTGACGACCGGGCGGGAGGGTACAAGATTGAGCCGGAGTTTTTCCTGCCGTCGGTGGATTTGACGCTTCAGGAGGCGTTAAGTTTGCTGCTTTTGGTGCACAAGGGTATGCATCATCTTCCCCTGCCGTTTAAGAACGCTGCGCTTCTGGCGGTGCTAAAGATTGAGAACAATCTGCCGGTACCGATAAGAAAGTATTGCGATACTTCACTTCGGAATGTTTCTATACGGCCTGGCGCGGCTGTTTCGATGGATGGGCTGGACAATGTATTCGGACGGCTGCAACAGGCGATTCGGCTGAAGAACCGTGTGCGGATGACGTATGATTCGCTTTATGACGGAGCCCGCATAGAGGTGGAGTTGGAGCCTTATCACCTGTTTTACAATAATCGTGCCTGGTACACCGCGGGACGGTCAAGTCCTCACAAACAGATTCGTACCTTCAAATTGAATCGTATTATTGAGATGACGGTTTTGGAAAGTACTTTTACGGGAGACGGTTTTGACCTGCATGATTATTTCGGCAGCGCCTGGTCAATGATACCGGAGGGCAGGCTTTACAACATCCGGCTGCGTTTTTCGTCCCGGGTGGCCAGGAACGTGGCGGAGGTACAGTGGCACCGTTCGCAAAAGGTGTGTTTCGAGCAGGATGGTTCTATGACAGCGGAGTTTGTTGTTGACGGCCTTGGGGAGATATCCTGGTGGATTCTTGGGTATGGGGACCAGGTTGAGGTGCTGGCCCCGGCAGAATTACAAAAACGGATAGAGAAAACCGCGGACAACATGGTACGGATACACAAAAAATGATGGTATTTTGCGCTGACGGCGGGGTTTTTTGTGTGGAGAACCTGTTATTTTATATGTGTTATGGTTAACAGTAGTTGTTGTTAAAATCTGCTTTTTCAGTACTGACCTGCGGGGTTGTGGGTTGCCGAACAGGTACGCACAACTTTTCGCACAGGTTCTCCACTATGTTTTTGATGAAAAGATTTTCGCTAAGCGGTGTTTCTGTAAAATTTTATCATTTCACCATCCCAAAGTTCTGACAATACAACAGTCTCTATGAAGAATACTAATAGAGTACTTCTATTATCTTCTTTATTTATCTTGCCGTGGGTGGGGTAATTTCACGAGGAGGATAAGAATGTCGATAAAAATTCTTATTGGGATGCTGGTAAAAGAGCTTTGCAAAGCGGGTTATTTAGGGTACATTGTGAGTTTGTTTTTCTCTGTGAC
>JBGSSG010000406.1:0-3642 GCA_041737185.1 Anaerohalosphaeraceae bacterium | reverse complement strand
CGTCTGTCCCTGGCGCGCAGGTCCGAGCCGTTCGGGTCCTGCCGGTTCATCGCCCCGGCCCCATCTCTGGCGGGATTCTCGAAAGTGCCGCAGCATTTCAGTTCGCAGTTCATCGTTGAACCGCTCGGGATTTTGCTCTTTAAGACGCATCAGTTCATCCGCCCGGCCGGGGTCGGTTTTACGAATCTGTTCGAGTATCTGGCCGATACGTTCTTCCGAGAACCGGGGCTGTTCCGGCCCAGCCGGCTCTTCGTCCCAGAATTCATCATACTCGGCCTCAATTGCAGGTTTCGCCGGCGCCTGTGGCGCCGGCTGCACGGCAGGCTGGTCCTTGGCCGCCAGCACAGCGGGCAGGGCAAGCAGACAAACAGAAATTACAATAATAACTTTTTTGTATTCGCTCATATTTTTATCCCTTCCAGAAATCCAGATTGGTTGCGACTAATTCCATTTCATCCACTGCCGAGCTAAGCCGGCTGTGCGCGCCGTCTGTTTGGCCCCACTGTAATCCGCCCGCTTCCATCTCATCGGTGATGGTTTCAATTTCCTGCATAAGCGCCGCCGTTTGCGGGTCGTCTTCGGACCAGATGACGCTGTCTATTTTGCCGTTTGCTGCAATGGGTGTCCGGTTCGATTTTTCATTTCTGCCGTCAAAGTATAACAGGCCGATAAGGGCGGCTATCACGGCGCAGGCTGCCGCCCCGACCCATAGCCGTGCGTACATTCTGCGCCTTTGGCGCCGGGCAAGAGCGGCTCTTACTTTCTGTTTTATCGCTTTTAAGGCCTGACCTGAAGGCAGTGCTTCAGAAGAGGCGGCAAGAACGGCCTCCGCCTGCTCGATTTCCCGCAGGATGCGCAGGCCTTCATTCCTGTCCGCAAAAAGCGAAACCAGATTCTCAGGATTTTCCTTGTTCTTTTTCATTTTTCAGGATTCCATCATTTCCCGCAGTTTTTTCAGTCCGCGGTGCAGTTTTGAAAGCGTGGTTCCGATAGGCTCGCCGCGTATTTCCGACATTTCCCTGAAACTCAGTTGCCCGTAAAATCGGAGCATAATAATTTCCGCGGTTTCCGCATCCAGCCGGCCGAGCTTTTCCTGGAGCTTGTCGAGCATTGGGTTTTCACCGTCATCGCCGGTTTGCAGTTGAGCCAGTTGCACCGCCTTTTCCTCCAGGACCTTTTGTCGCCGATATCGACTTCTCAAGTAGTCTCGGAAAAGGTTCGAAGCGACGGTGAAAATCCATTTGTCAAAGTGCTCCCCGCTGAACGTGCCGAGCTTTTCGACCAGCTTTACGAACAAATCGCCGAGCAAATCATCGCTGGTTGTCCGACAGCCGCTCAGACGGAAAAAATACCCGTAGCAGCGTGCGCCGTACAAATCCACAAGCCTGTCATACGCCGCCGCCTCGCCCGCCTTGCACGCTTCAATAAGTCTTCTTAGGTCCTCATTGTCAGGCATAACAAGTTGTTTTTTCCATAATCTAAAGACGGCAAAAAAGGGCTGTTTATTGCAAAAATAAGGCCTGCATCAAACAGTCGCAAATACATCCTTTTTTGCGTGTTTTTTGAGACTTCCCTGAAAAGGGCCGTTCTTAATGGATTTCTTCGATGTCTGTCTCTTCGGGGTCTTCTGGGTCCTGTTTCCACTGGTCGGATTCCTCAAGGTCCTCGATTTCCCGTTTGACATATTTAAAGATTTTGTTCTGCAGGGGGGCGATTTTCTGCTGCCAGGCATTCATACTGAAAAAGCCCCCAGCCACCATATCAAGGCGCAGCAGTTGCCATTTAAGAAGACACTCCGGCTCTTTGATGTTTTTGAAAGGGTCGCACTTAAAGACGCGTTTGCCGTCGGCCTGCTCCTCGAAGAACTCACAATCTTTGCATTGAATCATATTACGCTCCATTTTAGAAAAAAACTGCCCTTGAAATTTTCATATTACCATATATACTGTAGGTTTGGAAGATGTTAGTGGTATTGATAATTCGCAATTGGAGACAGGAATGGCAAAACCGAGACGCAGAAGAAAGATAGGCAGTAAAAAACGCAAGGCCCGCTGGAAAGTCCGGCATAACGACTAACTAAGTCTCTTTTGACTTAAATGTTCCGCCCATTGTCGGGCGGCCGGGCAATACACACTTAAAACGCAGAATTGTACACACATATATAGGTTCTGCGTTTCTTTTTCCTGGCAGACTCTATGGAGCATTTTTCCGTAACCTTCCTGCCGGATAACAAGAAGGTAAAAATTCATTCCGGCGCAAACCTGCTCGATGCGGCCGGTCAGGCCGACATTGTGCTTAACACACCCTGCGGCGGCAAAGGCGCCTGCGGCAAGTGCAGGGTTCAGTTGCAATCTCCCGAAAAAGAGGTTCTGGCCTGTCAGTACAAGGTTGAGCGGGATATGACCGTTATCATTCCCCCGCAAAGCAGATTTTACCATCAGCAGATTCTCGAACACGGAATCGACCGTCAAATAAAGTCAGACCCATCGGTCAAAAAATATTACCTTACCGAACCTGTTGAATCTTTTTCACGTCTTATTGACCTGTTGAGCCGCCAAATCCCCGAACATATCCACTGCAATCAGCAAAAAATTGTCGAACAACTGGATAGTCTCCATGCATTTCATTCCGGCAGGGGTATCACGGCCGTTCTGATTGGCTGTCAGCCCTGCGGGCAGGATTCGAAAAAAAAGGCCTGTTATGAGTTGATTTGCCTTGAGCCTGACGATACCACCTCAAAGCTGTTCGGCACGGCTGTCGATATAGGCACGACTACCGTTGTGGCTCGTTTGCTGGACCTTCGAACCGGCAATGCTGTCGCCGTCGCCTCGGATGCAAACCCCCAGGCCCGCTGGGGCGACGATGTCATCAGCCGAATTGAGTTCGGCACAAATCTCACAGGGGCCGCCGCGCTGCAGCAGGCGATAGTCGGCTGTCTTAACGGCCTCCTCCGGCGGCTCTGCCTTCAGGCCGCAATCACGCCAGATTCGATATACGAAATGACAGCCGTGGGCAATACCACGATGAATCATCTGCTGCTCAAGTTTCCCGTCGCGCAGCTTGGCCAAAGTCCGTATAAACCGCACTCGCTCGCTGCACATAACACAATCGCCCAAAGTATTGCCGTCCGGATTAATCCCCGCGGCAATATCTACACCGCGCCCAATATCGCCGGCTTTGTCGGTTCCGATACCCTTGCCGCCTCTCTTGCCGTAGGCATTGAACAGTCAGAACGTATGACCTTGCTGGTCGATATCGGAACAAACGGAGAAATCGTCCTCGGCAATTCCCGGCGCCTGATTGCGGCAAGCTGCGCAGCAGGCCCGGCACTGGAGGGCGCAAGAATCCTGCACGGAAGCCGGGCCGTTCAGGGAGCCGTTCAGCGAGTTATGATTGGCCCTGACGATATCGACCTTGACGTCATTGGAGATATTGAACCACGTTCAATATGCGGCAGCGGACTTATCGACGCACTTGCCGTTCTGCTTGAGCTTGGGGTGGTTGATGCCACCGGCAGATTCCGCGAAAAAGGCGACCTTGCCGCCTCGCTGCCCCCAGCCTTGCTTAATCGTATCGTTGAATACAAGTCTCACCCGGCCTTTGTCCTGGCTGGGATTGAAAAAGACCGCAAACACTGGGTGG
>JBGSSG010000361.1:0-1996 GCA_041737185.1 Anaerohalosphaeraceae bacterium | reverse complement strand
TTATCAGCTATGCCATTGTACTTTTAATTATGTTTGTAGGTTTTGGTTATGATTCATGGGGAAATGCTTTTGATGCATTCCGTGAATATGGTTTTAAATTGGCTGTGCTCTTTTTTGGTCTTCCACTGGTTATGGCTTTTTCAATAACTGAGTTTTTATTTGCAATGTTTAAGTAATATGAAAACATGCCACTTTCTTCTTATAATTTTTTAAAACAGGCAGATATAAGCAATCTCATGACGATTATTCTCGGCAAAGGATGTATATAACAATGGCGGACTGGGAAATTAAAAGACCTTGGGGCAGTGCTTTTGCACGGGCTGTGAATTTACGGTGGATGAAGAATCCTGCGGGAAAATAAAATGAGTGAAAATTTGCCCGAAAAATCTGACGGGACAACGAATTTCCTTTTCTACACCAGCAACTATTTCCATTTTGGAAACAGTTCAAAATGAAGGCAACGGGCGGGTCGGCGAAAAAAGCAATGTGCAAAAAATGCACTTTGGCTATTCGGATAAACCCATTATAGAAATGGAAACAGTTATTGATTTTGTGTTAAAAAAGGGCAAGCGTTCACGGTTTTCATTAGACCAAATAATGTTGTTATGGCCTGAAAGGCCAACATAACTTAGCCCAGCCCAACGGGCTGGGTTCGATAAATAGGCCGTTGTCCTCGCCCTGAAAGGGCAGGATAACAAACAGGTCATTATGCTGCCCCTTCAGGGCGGCTCTGCGGTTGGGTTGTCCGAACCCTAGGGCGTTGCCCTGGGCTAATGTATTTTGCACCTTCGGTGCGGTTTAAGCTGAAATTTTATGAGTTGAAAACTGTGAACGGTTACTAAAAAGGTTACAGAGAATGGCAGACTGGGAAATTAAAAAGACATTGGGGCAGTGCTTTGGGACGGGGCAGCCTTTGGAGGTCGGGCAGGAGTATTACGCCGCGCTGGTTGAGACCGAGCAGGGGTTGGAGCGGCACGACTACAGCATCGACTATTGGAATGCCGAACATCCCGCGGTCTTTTGCTTTTGGAAGAGCAAAATGGCCAATCCGGAGCAGAAGAAAAAGCTCTTTATCGACGACGAGATGCTGATGGCGTTTTTTGATCGGCTGGCCGAGGAGACCGAGCCGGAGAAGATCAACTTTCGGTTTGTGCTGCTGCTGATTTTGATGCGCAAGCGTAAGCTCAAATACGAAAGCAGCGCCATCGACGACAGTCAGCAAGAGGTCTGGACGATGCGGGTGACGGGGCAGGATCGGTTCGAAAAGGTCGTCAACCCGCACCTAAGCGAAGACCAAATCGAACAGCTTTCCGGCCAAATGGGGCAGATATTGCAGGTTGATTTTTAAGATGTTAAATGTGGGATGTAAAATGTTAAATGTAGATTTCAAATTTGAAATTTCAAATCGTCCGTTATTCATTTGCCAATTCACAATTCTTCTTGCTCTGTCACTGTGCGGCTGTCAGGGGCCGCAGCGACCGACCACGACAATAACAGAGACACTGTGCCCCGGCAAGACGACAATCGGCGAGGCGGCGGCGGCGCTGGCTGAGCAGCGCGGCCAGCTCGGAGCCATGCAAGCGTCGGCACGCTGCGTGATGGAGTGGCGCGACGACAAGGACAAGGTGCGTCGCGAAAGCTTTGACGCCCAGGTGCGGTTTGTACCGCCCGAGAAGATGTTCTTTCGCGGGGATAAGTTCGGCGAGATTCGCTTTGGCGCCAACGAGACGGAGTTTTGGCTGCGCATCAAGGCCGAGCTGGATACCTACTGGTGGGGCCGACGCGAGCAGGTGCAGGATTGCTCACACGCCCTGATGCTGAACCCCTGCAATCTGGCCGAGGCGATGGGCAGCGTGGCGGTCGATGCGCGGTGGGAGCTGTTTTATCGAAAGGGGACCGACTTGCTGACGCTTAGCGCCAACGGCCGACCGGTTAAGCGGGTGTTTGTCAACTGCTGCGATTATCGTGTCCAGCGCATCGAATACTTTGACGCCGC
>JBGSSG010000331.1:0-6708 GCA_041737185.1 Anaerohalosphaeraceae bacterium | reverse complement strand
GATGCATTCGGATGAGCATCTGGTCGAATCCGGCAAGGCCCTGCTTACGCTTTCTCACGCACTGAAAAATATCCTCCAAATGGTCGGCGGAGCAGCGGAGGTCATCGATTACGCCCTGGAAATCGACAAAATTGACAAGGTCCGCCAAAGCTGGGGCATTTTTATTTCCAATCTGCAGCGCCTCAAAAAATTCCTCCTGGACTTCTTAGACTATACAAAGCAGCGTCCGCTTGAACTTTCACCCTGCGACCCGAACAACATCGTCCGCAGCGTCGTCGAATCAATGAAAAACCTGCTCAAACAGAAAAAAATCAAACTTCAGGTGCATTTGGACTCGTCGGCCATCCCCCTGATGCTCGATGAAGACCGCGTTGGCCTGATGATGCTGAATATGATTATCAACGCCATCGATATGGTCGAGGAAGGCAGCGGCCTTGTACGAATCGAAACTCACCTTTTGCCCGACAGCGGGCAATTGGAAATCGTCGTATCCGACAACGCCACGACAATCGATGAGCAGGTAATCGACAACCTACTTACTCCATTTGAATCACATCACCACCGTTTCGGATGCGGGATAGGGCTTCCATTAGCCCTGCAAATTGCCGAGCAGCACGGCGGCACGCTCGAACTGCATACATTGCAGAACCAGGGCCATACCGCCAGGGTCATCCTGCCTGCCAAAACGTCCGAATAAATCGAGAAAACCGCCCGTCGAATTTCTCGTTAAGTCGGGCATCAAATTTGCCGTTTATGCTGCTGTTATGTAGCTTTTAAGAAGCCCCACGGACGGACAAGGAAACAGTTATTATGAAACGAAAATACGCGAAAATCACCTGTTTTGCTCTGGCGATGCTGATAGTTTTTCAAACCTCTTCATACGCGATGGTACAGTCCGATAAACAGCTTTCATCCGTCGCCCTTCGTTCTATGGCCCGGATATTTATGACCTACGGCCGATATGAACAGGCCGAGGTATTCGCTGACAGAGCGGTTTCGCAGGCTCAAAACCAGGCTGACAATCCCGAAGAACTGTCGCTGTGCCTTATTGACCTGGCCACTGTCTACAGCTTCCAGAATCAGCTTGAAGCCGCAGAGCAGCTTTACTGCCGGGGACTGGAGGTTCAGCAAAGCTGTCTTTGGGAAAAGCA
The DNA here is from genome assembly GCA_041737185.1 of Anaerohalosphaeraceae bacterium. GTDB lineage: Bacteria > Planctomycetota > Phycisphaerae > Sedimentisphaerales > Anaerohalosphaeraceae > JBGSSG01. The sequence continues at coordinate 5,557 of JBGSSG010000331.1, read as the reverse complement.
CCCAGCCATCGCGCATACGCTGCGGCTGCTGGCAGGGGTGTACAGGAGAGAGCAGCAGTTTGAACTGGCCCAGGCCGCGATTGCCGAAGGGTATGATTTGATGCTGAATTTTCAACAGGCCGACGACAAGGAGCTTATACCTTTTACACTCGAAATGGCGCGGATACTGGCCGACCAGGACCAGCCCGACATCGCCCGGATGTATTTTCAGCAGGCTGTGGAGAAACTGACCGAGACGCTCGGCCCTGAGCATTTGTACACGGCCAATATTATGGCTGAACTGGCCGAGTTGGACATTAAGGCTGGCAATTTCACTTCCGCAGGGGAGCTTTTGGATAAATGCCTGACGGTACAGGAAAGAGTCTTTGGTTCAGGCCCTCTTACCGTGCCGACACTTCTTAGCCAGGCAAGGCTCTATCAGCAGATGGGCCTGTCTGACCAGGCGAACGAAAAAATTTGTCAGGCTGTGTTTGCCGCGGGCAAGAACGGCGATATCATGGCTATGGCGAAAGTACGACAGGCCGGACAGACTATTATAGCGCAAAATACTCCCGCCAGTCAGCCTTTGGCAAAAGTATTTTAGGCCGCACGTTTGACTTTATACACGACCGTTCTATGCCGGCATCACAGCCGGTCTCATTCCAATAGCTACGGCGTCCCCGGATTTATCGTTATGCCTTCAAATACGGTGATGGTGATTTTGTAAATTTAGCCGCAGAGGAGACAGAGATAAAAATATATTCTGCCACAGAGGGCACAGAGGACACAGAGTTTTTTTACAGAGCATATACAGCCGGCAAAAACGGGCACAATAAAAAAGGGCAGGTTTTAAGGCCTGCCCTTTGAACGCTTCTTTGAAACTCTTTCTTTATCCGCCAATCTCGGCCAGTCTTGCCTGAATATAGGCCGATACGTTTGTGTTGGCATTTCCGAGAACGCCTTGGCCGTACTTGCTCAATACGAACTCGGTCGAATCGCCCATCGGGGCGTTAAGCTGCCGGTCCAGAACCGCCATATACTTCACAAAGGCATCGACATACTCCGCGGCCATCGCGTACTGGCTGTCCGTCTTGGGCATATCGGCAAAGGCCGTCGCAATCGAGGCCGACATTTCAGGCGTGAACGGCATATCGGCAGGGGCCATCGCCGTAAAGACCTGGTTCATCGCGGCAAGATGCGTGCCGTCAGCATCCTTTAAGACATTGGCAGCGGCCAGCAGAGCAGCGCACGCTTCGCACGGATGTATTTCAGGATTGAACTCGAGGCCACCCTCAAACCAGACGGCAACCTGACTGGTGTTGACGCCAAGCTCTGCTGCGGCGGCATCCATAAGCACCGGACAGCCGGCTGAGCTTGCTTTCAACGGTCTGGGTACCGGGGCCGGCGGCACACCGAGGGATTCAAGCACCCAGGCCCTGCCATCGGTGATAGCGGGATTTTCAAGACCTGCGCCTCGCAGGACATAATTGTATCCTGCGGGGAAGGGTCCTGCACCTTCGGCGGGGTTCGCATAAGGCAGCCTGCCGAATGCGTCTTCGAGCCATTCGCTTATGCGCGAGACCACTTCGAGCCTGTCGCCGACCAGGCCATCCGCCAGTGAACTTTCAAAGTTATCGCCGAAAGTAACGGTATCCCAGGCATCGGCAACCATTGCGCCCTTAGGCACGCACTGCCAATAGCCGAAGTCGAGAGACGCGATTTTCAGGTCATCGCCAAAGTCCCCGCCATCAACAGGTACCCATTCGCGGGACCTGATTTGCACGGGCATATCGATAGAGACATCGCCGTCAAGACTGGCAACATAAATTGCCAGGTCAAACGGGTCGCCCTGATTCCTGTCATAACCACCTATGTTGGCCGGTATGTCGAGGAAGTTGATTAACGCACGGTCGTCAACATCATCATAGTACCTGCCGTACGCGTTAAGCGAACCGTTCGGACCGAGTTTCAGGTTTTCCGCGCTGATGACAGCTATCGCCGCTCTGCCGAAAAGTTCCTGATAGATATCGCTTACCCTGGCCGGAGAATCGCCATAGTATGGCTCGAAGTAGGGGTTATAAACTCCCAGGCCGGCCCAGTGGTCGGAGTTGCCTGTAACATTGACATTCAAACCATTCTCTACGGCTCCGGTGTAAATACTGCCGTTCTCGGAGTAAATCAGGACGCCGCCGGTTTCCCAGCCGCAGTAATCTGGAGTCCAGCCGCTGTAGTCCGGGCCGAAGGTTGTTACATCGCCGCTGATTTGGACGTCTTCTGTCCCGACTATCCAGAGGTTGCCCTGATGTGTGCTGACTCCGGGGCCGTCGCCGTCATAGCGAAGATCTATGGACCTGCCCGCTTCATCAGCACCCCAGGCGAGCATCCACATATCGCCCCCGGTGCATTTTCTGACATACCCGTCCGCGCGAATCCAGGAGCCTGCCTGTATTCTCTGGCCGCCATCGCCTTTGAGCTTTGTGTTTGCCATCAGCCAGACATAATCGTAGGCGTCCGTATCGCCGTAAAGATAAATCGTATTGTCGGCGGCGTCAATCTCGACGAAACCATTGGCAAAGATATCGCCTCTGACCGTAACGTCTCCGATATTACCGCCGGTGGGCTCATCGGTATTGGCAATCAGCCGGACATTACCCTGCGAAGTTACGTCTCCGCCAAGATAAATATGGTCGTCGGATTCCATCTCCATATCGCCGACGGTTGTCTCGGCGTCGCCATAGATATTGATAGTATCGAGTTTGTATCCGTCGAGAGCGCCGTTCCCGGCCCGCAGATACATAGTCTCGGCGGTAACGTCGCCATTAACGGTCATTTCGGATTCCTGACCGGAAACCAGGCCGGAATAAGCCTCAAGCCGTCCCGCGACATAGACGTCTCCGTAAACACGGATATCGTCGCCGGCTTTGATTGTCAGGTCGCCTTCTCCGAAGACGTCGTTTGCGGCGCGTACATCGCCATTGGTGGCCTCAAGTTTTGTGCCCGCGGCGACGGTGGTTTCATCGTTATATGAATAGTTTTCGCCGAGGTACAGGTCGCCGTAGCGGTATTTGCCGTTCCCGCCAGTTACTGTAACATCGCCGCCGATTTCTATTTCGGCATCGGTATTCCAGCCGCCGTCAAGGGTCAAATCCCCGGCGGTTGTTTTTGTGATTGAGCTTTGCGAGATAAGTTTCTTTCCGCTGCCCTCGGCATCAAAGACCTGGCCATCCCAACCGTTTGCTGTAACGGCGTTTTCAAATACCAGGTTGCCGTTGCTGGTGCTGACATCGCCGCCGAGGACGATTCCGGCGCCGCCGGCAAGATTGAGGTCTCCGGACTTTGTCTTGTCGATGTCCTGCTTTGCCGTCAGAGTCCCTCCGGTGGCCTCTATTCTCTGGTCGCCGATTTTATTCAGCTCGGTATTGTCATTGAGCACGATGTCCCCGGCAGCCTTTACATAGTCGCCGCCAAGGATGATGGTATCGTCGGATGCCGAAAGCGCGATGTTTCCGCCGGCCTGCAGGTTGCCCTTTACAACAAGGTCGCCCGAATATGGGCCGTTGCCGTTATCGCTGTCGGCGGTCAGAGTAATATCCCCGTCGGCTATTGCGCTGTTGGGCGTATGGTTCAGGAAGATATCGTCGCGTGCGACGGCTGTGATGTTTCCGCCCGAGCCGGCCTTTGTCTCAAGTTTGCCGTTGGCTGTTATACTGCTATAACTCTTTCCAACCGCGGTCAAAGTGATAGCCCCGCCTGCCGAGACATCCTGATTAAGAGAGATATATTTGGAAGCCTGGACAGAAATATCGCCCTGATTTGTTGTAATAGGTCCATTGGCATAAACGCTTTCCTGGCCCGATGTTACAGCGATATTGCCCTGATATGTTGAGGTGAGCGCTTTGGCACGGATATCGCCATTGCCCTGCAGCGTGATATTATTATACGCTGTTGACTCGACTGATTTCCATTTGTCCGCGGCATTTGCGGTCTTGCCGCCATGTGCCGTATCGACGGCAGTTACCGAACCTGCGGTGCTGTTGGCTATCAGGTCGGTATGCGACTGATTGCCCAGCCAGAAATTCTTAAGATTAAGGTCAGGACTCTGTTCGAGCTTGAGCGTGCTGCCTGTAACCTCGATATAGGTGTCATCCGAAGCCTGTATTGTCCCGCCGGCCACAAGGGCAAGATAATGCGTGCCCTTCAGGAACTTGCAATTGTCTTTTGGACTATTGTCAACACCGTCTTCTTTGAGCATTATGTCGCCGCCGGCCTGGAGCGTTACGCCGTTGCCGGTAACGTTGGTCGCATAAGTGTTATTGTAAAGCGAGATGTTGCCGCCGGCTGTTACATCGCCATCGAGAGTTATCGTACCGGGGAAGTAATCGGTATAGGGCCGCCAGTAGCCGCTGCATTTACCGGTCTGAACCCATTCTTCGCCTTCGATTTTTCCCGTATCCGAAATCTCGATATTTCCACCGGCTGTCAGGGTATCTTTGGCGTGAACATTTCCCCATACGACGGGGTTGCAGTCCCTGCCGGTGATGGTCAAATTGCCTCCGGCGTCCACTGCGCCACCCATAATGATGTCATTACCGCGGATGTCGATATTTCCGCCGGCGGTTAGGGTTACGCCGTCGGCTGAGTGCATATCGCCCTGAACGTTATGATTAAAGTCTGCAAAAAGCGTCAGGTTGCCGCCGGTATTGACGGCGGAATTAACATTTATATCTCCATAGGCGTTTAATACTATGTTTCCGCCGCCGGTGAAGTTTATGCCGCTGTCAAGCTTAATCCAGTTCAGCGCATTGACGGTCAATGAGGTGTTTGCGCTGTTTAAGACGTCGCGCCCGGCGTCAAACCACACCCATCCGGTCTGGGAATTCCAGCAGCTCGAATAGTCTGTTTCAAGAATAACATTGCTGTAGGACAGATAAGTCTCAAGACGACTAATCGGCAGTCTTGAATACTCCCCATCGCCATAATCATCGTCCCAGGGCCGCCAAATATCCGTAGAATTGTTGAAACCGCCTTCTTCCGAACCGTCGGCGACAACTTTTATATTCCTCGGGTCGATGAGGAAAGTGCCCGCATCGCCCGCGGCGGCGGTCAAATCTATTCTGCCTTCTATTTCGACATAATTTTTGCCGGACATTTCGATAAAGCCGCCGTTGCCGGACAGAGAGCCGCCCTTAGCTTCAATCAGGGCGCCGTCGCGGAACAGAGCCATACCCGGCGAATAAACGATTACATTTCCGCCGTCGCCGTTTGCTGCGGCGTTTGCGGAGGTAATACTGCCGCTGCCGAGCACAACGACATCACCGGCTGTTAAAGTGATGCTGCCGCCGTTACCGGCGTTAAGAGTGCCGAACTGGCCGACGCGTCCGGAGCCGGACTCGACCGCAACCGACAGGCCTTCCAGCCCGTTGATAGCCCGCGAGAAGGTGTCTCCGGCGGCAAGGATTATTTTCCCGCCGGGGGCGTCAATCGTACCTTCGTTAATCACATCGCCCAGGCCGTCCTGGGGCGTGGTAATCCCGGCTACCTCAACGACTATATCGCTGTCGGCGGCGCCTAAGAATAC
>JBGSSG010000293.1:0-2592 GCA_041737185.1 Anaerohalosphaeraceae bacterium | reverse complement strand
CCCCAGGCGACCGCCGCCTGTGCGAGCAGCTGGAGCGAGAAATCAGTGCGAGCCAGCGAAACAGGCGTGTGTACAACCTGTGCGGTGAGCTGAGCCTGCTGCAAACAGCCGCCCTGATGCGCCAGGCCGAACGTGCATTTGTAAACGACAGCGCCCCCCTGCACATAGCCAGCGCCATGAATACACCAACTACAGCTATATTTTGCAGCACTGTACCGCAGTTTGGTTTTGGGCCGCTGAGCGAAGTGCAAACTATAGTGGAGGTACTGGGCCTGGAATGCAGGCCTTGCGGGCTGCACGGGCTAAAAGCCTGCCCCAAGGGACATTTTAAATGCGCCTATGATATAGACGCAGCCGATGTGGCAAGAACTATAGGATAAATTGGTGTGGGTATTTGGAATTACAGAACCAGACCCAGATATTTGCAGTCCCTTTCGGGGAAGTAGAAAAACGTATCACATGGCGAATACAAAATCGGCTCAAAAACGCGTTCGGCAAATAGTCAATGATGTCTGTTGCGGTAATGCTTATCTGACCTTTATTTTCAGCCGCCAGGTCGCCCGCCAGGCCGTGGACATAAACGCCAAGCGCCGCTGCGTCGAAATTGTCAAGCCCCTGCCCCGCCAGAGCGGCGATGACGCCGGTTAGCACATCCCCCGCTCCCGCGGTCGCCATACCGGGGTTGCCCGTGGTATTGACATAGAGGCGCTTGTCGTCGGCAACGACAGTACCGGCGCCTTTGAGAACGACGACGCAGCCGGTATGCCGAGCCATACCCGCCGCCTGTTCCGACCTTTCCCGTGGCGGTTCGCTACGGAAGCAGCTATTCCATAGACGTCTGAACTCACCCGGATGCGGAGTGAGAATCAGCGAAGCTTTTTTTTGTTCGAGCCAGCCGCCCGGGCCGGAACATTTTGACAGGATGTTTATGCCGTCTGCGTCAATAATCAGCCGCAGCCCTTCGACGGCAAGCAGGGTCAGCAGGACATATTCGACGCCCGGCGTAACCGCGGCGCCTGGGCCGAAAGCCGTAACATCATTTTGCTCTGCGATTTCGCGAAGCGTCATCGCGGCCTCGTGACTGATTATGCCATCGACATCCTCCGCCAGCGGGACGGTTGTATAGCAGGGATTTATGGCGGCCACGATTGGAATGATGGAGGCCGGCACAGCCAGCCGAACCAGGCCGGCGCCGCTGCGAAGTGCAGCCATCCCAGCCAGCGCCGGCGCGCCGCTGTATCCGAGACTTCCGCCGGCAATGCAGATTTTGCCGAACATCCCCTTATGGCCGTCAACAGGCCTCTGGTTTAGTTTCGGTATTTCCGTTACGATTCTCATTGTGAATCATCCGCAGCGATTTCTTCTTTGTATTTCTCAAAACCACTGTCCGGACAGTATAGGATGCCCCGTCCGACTGTCAATCAGGGATTTCATGGATTTCAGGCGATCCGCCTTCTGCGGGTTTCTGTTGGCCGTTTCGCCGGATTTTTCCGTCAAAGGCCACACTTTCCAACGCCCCCAGAAACAAAATAAGATATCCGCATAGTTCGGTGAATTCTTCAATAAACAGTTTATAAACCCGGTGGTAATCTTCTCCCATTGACAATCTTAAAAACCGTCCGTTGCCGACTAACTGGGCGATTATTACTACTGTAACGAATCCTCCCCAGAGCATCCCGAACGGCGCTCGACCAATAAAGTATTTTATTTGCTGAACCACCTTCTGGTGACGACGGATAGAAAGTACAACGCCTGTGATAGCGAGTATCATCGCCAGCATCCACCATCGGGTATAGGGCAGCTTGTCGAAAACGCCGTCCAATTCCCGTATTCCGGCGATGGATGCTGTAAGACAGAGCAACATAAATAATTCGCGCATGGACCGATCAATCCGTGCGCCAATCGCAAAAACCGCCGCGGTGGAAATAAGAAATGCAAATTCCACCCATTCAATTAAGCCGTTTTCCTTGAGTCTGGCAATATCGCTTGGCCTGGTGAAATGTGTTAACCCTAACAGCATCCCAAACAATACTGCCGTATAAATAAAAAACCGTGCCAACGTCTGCGTTGTCCGATTGTCTTCTTCTCGCATGGTTTTATCTCTGAATCGTATTATTCCTGTACGTTCACGACAATTTCGCTTGAAATTTTAATTCAATACGAATCTTTTGTCAATTCCCTCATTCTTCGAGATAAGACGCCAGGTTTCTTTTATTTTCCGATACTCGCAGCAGTTCCGGACGACGGCGCTGAAGCCAACAGGAAAACTGCGAAAAGCGAGGCCCGACTAAAAGCCTGCGATTAACGGGCGTGGGTGGCTTTTTCGACCTCGTTGAGATATGCCATAGTTCGTTCGAGACGGTCTGTCAGATGTTTGAGCTTGAGCATCGTCTTTACACGCGTTACCAGCTCCCATTTGTTGACGGGCTTGCTGAGGAAATCGTCGGTGCCGGAATTGATAGCCTTTTCAATGTCAGCCAATTCGCTCAGCGCCGTTACCATAATAATCGGAATGTCGGCGGTACTCTGGTCATTTTTGACGCGTTTGCAGACCTCAAAACCGCTGATTTTCGGCATCATTACATCCAGCAG
>JBGSSG010000284.1:0-2017 GCA_041737185.1 Anaerohalosphaeraceae bacterium | reverse complement strand
ACGATGGGGGTTATAGGCGAGATTGCCGGTTTATCCGTTCCCCCTGCGGCCGCGGGGGTGTTTGAGGGGGCGATTTTCCCCGCCGGGGGTCTGGTGTGTCCGTCGTGTTTTTATATTTTTCGTGCGCCGCGTTCATACACGGGCCAGGACCTTGCGGAAATTCACACGTTTGTCAGCCGGCCTGTACTTGAGCTTGTCCTTGAAGGAATTTTTGGGCGGGTTCGGCAGGCTGGGCCGGGGGAGTTTACGCTGCGAGCGTATCTGAACGGCAAGCTCGACCTGTCGCAGGCGGAGGCCGTGGCGCACATCGTAAGCGCATCCAACCAGGCCCAGCTTGAGGCGGCAAAGAAACTTTTTGAGGGCAAGTTAGGCGATACGATTGAGTCTTTACGCGGCGGGGCAGTTGAGCTGCTTGGCCTGATAGAGGCGGGGCTGGATTTTTCCGACCAGGACATCGAGTTTATCTCCGCCCGGCAGGCCAAAAATCGGATTGATGCGATTGTCGAGTCGCTTACCGGTCTGCTGGAAACGAGCCTGCGGTGCGAATATTTTATTGAACTGCCGGCCATCGGTCTGGCCGGCGCGCCCAACGCCGGCAAGAGCAGTCTTCTCAACGCCCTTACCGGGACGCGGCGGAGCATTGTCAGCGACAGCCGCGGCACCACAAGGGATGTTTTAAGACAGATGCTGACCCTGCCGTGCGGCGATTGTGTTTTATTTGACTGCGCCGGGCTGGGCGCCGGTGAGCGCCAGAGCCCGCTTGAATCGCTGGCGATTGAGGCTGCGCGGCGCTGCCTTGCCTGTGCCGAGCTGGCGATTTTATGTGTGGATGTTTCGAAGCCCGACTGGGATGAAGAATCGGCCCTTTTGTCCTTTGTCCGCCGCCAGCGGCTGATACCGGTTGCCGCGAAAAGCGACCTGCTTGACAACGAACAAATATCGCGGCAGATTAAACGGCTCAATTCGTTATTCGGGATGGATTTTCTGCCGGTAAGCGCCGCGACCGGTTTTGGCCTTGCCGAGTTGAGGAATATCATAAATACTCGTTTGCTCGAAATCCGCGCCCCTGCCGGTCAAACAGACCAGTCGTTTGCGCTGAATCAGCGTCACCGCCAGAGCATTACGGAAGCGGCCGATGCGCTTTCTGCGGCAGGGGAGTTGGTATCCGGCGGCCAGGATGAAGTAGCAGCGATGTTCGTGCGATCAGCCATCCGGCACTTGGCCCGGCTGCAGGCGGAAGACCTGAACGAGCAGGTACTCGAAAATATCTTCTCCCGCTTCTGCATCGGGAAATAGCTTTTCACGGGCGTCAAACCGTGTAAAATGCAAGACCTTATGAACAGGCTGCGGATTATAACAGGGCCGATGCGCAACACAGTCTTTGAACTGAAGGAAGGCGGCGGTCCGTATTTTGTCGGTCGAGCCGCCGGGGATGGGGGTCTTTGCCTGTCCGACCGGTCGGTGTCGAGAAAACACGCCGAGCTTTTCTTTCTTGACGGCTTGTGGCAGATTCGAGACCTTGATTCCTCCAACGGCACGTTCCTTAACGAGCAGCGGCTGGCAGCGCCTGCCGCGCTCAAGGCCGACGACCAGGTCCGATGCGGAGGCACGGTGCTGCTGTTTGAGTCCGACCGGCCCGGTCGGCAGGCGGACAACTCGAAGGTGGAACTTCAGTTTGACCCCGGCGAAACAATGGTGGCCGTTTCCTTTGCGCTGCTGCAGTCAAAACAGTTTTATCAGCAGCAGCAGCGGATTCTGCAGGCCGGCCAGGCGGCGCTCAATATCTCCCACGGTATAAAAAATCTGCTCCAGGCAATGTCCACCGGTTCGGAGCTTGTGGACTCGGCGTTGTCGAAGGGTAATCTTGAAAATGCCCGAAAGGGATGGAACATTCTGAAACGCAATCTTCAGAGGATTCACAAGCTTGTTCTGGATATGCTCAAATTCAGCAAAGAGACCGAACTTCGTCCCCAGGCCTGCCAGTTCAACAGGCTGGTGGAATCGGCGGCTGATGCCG
>JBGSSG010000266.1:0-5849 GCA_041737185.1 Anaerohalosphaeraceae bacterium | reverse complement strand
GACGCGCAAGCGGCTGATGACCGAACCGCTTAAAATGATGAGTATCTTCCATAAGATAAACATAAACTGGATGGGCCTTCGTCCGGTATTCCTGCTGCTCAGCGCCTCGATGATGATCGGCGGTATGGTGGTTTTCTTTACCAGAAACGAAAAGGTCAACAGCAAATACGACATCGAATTTACCGGCGGCACAAGCGTACAAATCGACCTGAAGGAAGACGCCGCTCTTGACCGCGCAAAGGTGGAACAAATCATTTCAAGTTACGCAAAAAATGTGCTGCACAACGACGCACTGGCCGCGGCAAAAGTCAACCGCGTCGGCAAAACAGGCTCCCAGTATGAAATCAGCACCACGGAAACAAACAAGACAACAACCCAAATCAGGTTCAACGCCCCCGGCGCCGCGACGGTACAGAGCGCAACTGAAAAAATCAACGAATCCGAAAATAAGAACGATTTTGACCTGGCAAATCTGTCGGTTACGGCCAGGGACAATCAGACTTTCGAAGTGTCAACCAGCCGGGTCAACGCGGCGATGATTCAGCAGGTTCTGGAATCGGCCTTCGCGAAGGATGCGACGGTTTCCAAGCCGCAGGTCAACGAAGTCGTCAGCGATGCGGTGCGAAAGGCCTTCGGCCCGTACCTGTCAGTTATGGAAGACCTCAAGCCGGAAATCGTCTCGGCTGAAAAGATACAGGAAAACTCGCCCGAACTTGCGGATTATCTCGGAGGGCTGAAAATCCTCTGCCGGCTCAGCCGCGAGATTTCAGGCGCCGATCTGAAATCCCGTATAGACGATATCCGCTTCAAACCCGATATGAGACATTTGAAGTGGTACCGTTATAATCTGCTCAGGAAAGACCTGTCCGAACTGGAAAGCCGGGACAAGGTGAGCGAATTTGTGTTTGCCAGCGTTCATCCCGAGGCCGGCTACCGCGACCTGACTGATTTGGAATGGAACAGCTACGTCGAAAATGAAAAAGGCAAGATTGTCGGGGCTTTTTCCATAGAAAGCACGCTGGCTCGCGTAACACAGATTGACCCGTCAATCGGCTCCCAGGCCAAGACGCGTGCCCTGCTGGCGATTATCCTTTCGTTTATTTGCATTGTGGCGTATGTCTGGGTCCGTTTCGGAACGGCCGGCTACGGTTTCGCGGCCGTCATCGCGCTGATACACGACGTTTGCATCACGGTCGGCCTGGTAACCGCCTGCGTTTATATCGCTCCGACGGCTGTGGGAAAGGCCCTGCTGATTGTGGACTTTAAGATCAATATGGAAATGATAGCGGCGTTCCTGACGATTGTCGGCTACTCGATAAACGATACGATTGTGGTCTTTGACCGCATCCGCGAAAACAGAGGCAAGCTTTTTGTCCCGACTCCCCTGATTATCAACGACAGCATCAACCAGACGCTCTCGCGTACCATTTTGATCTCGTTCACAACATTCCTTGCGGTGTTTGTGATGTACATCTGGGGCGGGCCGGGATTGCGGGGCTTCACATTCGCAATGCTGATCGGCATCGTCGTCGGCACATATTCGTCAATAGCGATTGCAGCGCCGATACTGCTTATTGGACGCCGAAAAGAGTCCTGAAAATAAACAGGGCCGGTTTGTTGATGCGCCGGCCCTGTTTTCCCCCCTTCGGTTATGCGTAAAGACGTCAAAATCGGGATGCTGGCCGGTGCCGGGCTGGCGGTGTTGGCCGCGGTGTTGTTTTCGTTTTTCACCGACAGCGTAGCCGTCGAGAGACAAAAACGTTTCGCCCTGGAACTGCGGGACGAGCCGAGGCCGGAAATCCCGGACAACGCTGTTCAAAGACGGAACGCTGTTTCGCAGCCGAATCCGCCTGCCGCCGATATAAACCGCGACGGGGAATCGCCCCGTGTTCACATTGTCAGGGCCGGCCAGACGCTGATGTCAATATCGATGCAGTATTACGGAACAACGGACGGCTGGAAGAGGATACTTGACGCCAACGCCGGCATTATCAGCAACGCCAACCAGATTCGCGAGGGAATGCGGCTGCTGATACCCCCCTACTCCTCCAATAATACCCGTCCGCAAGGCTGATTTCATCGCACAATCGTTTACGGCTGTTTTTTTTTCGGCATAAAAAACTATACTTGACCCTGCCGAGGATTTACAATGAAAAAAACAGGAAAGGAGTATTCATAATGGAAAACCCGTACGCTTCAGAAACCGGCTGCTGCCCGAAATTTGATCCCCGGCCGTGGGACCAGACCGAGCATACCTGGAAAGAAAAGCTCTTTATCCGCGACAGGGTTAAATGCATCGTGCATATACCCTTAAATTTCGGCCAGGTAATCGGGCGGATGATAACAAAACTTACTGCGGCTGGGGCGCTGACCCCGCAGCCCCCTGTTATGCTCTGCGACGAAACCTCGCTCTGGCATACGGATATTTATCTGGAAGCGGCCAAAGAGGCTCCTGATGGACAGACGGTAAAACTCTCAGGCGTTTTTTTGACAAAGGTATTCGAAGGGCCTTACAAGGATGTAAAAAAATTCTATAACCAGATGGCCGATTACGTAAAATCAAAAGGGGCCAAAGCCAAAAAACTCTATGCCTATTATGCTTACTGCCCAAAATGCGCCAAACATTACGGCAAAAATCACATTGTAATGGTCGCTAAGGTATAACAGTTGCCGGTTTTGTACATTTCCGCCGGTCTGCAAGCGGATATCGCAAGTCCGATATGGGAAAAACTCTTTGCCTCCGGTCTTCAAATGTGGTATAAGCACATTTTTAACTTCCTCCGCGACATTCGGTACGGATAACAGAACAAGGTTGAGTTTTTAATTTTTTCCGATGGAGCACAACGTATGAAGCGAAAAATGGTAACAATTGACGGCAACGCGGCAGCAGCACACGTGGCACATGCGACAAACGAGGTGATAGCGATTTATCCGATAACACCCAGTTCTCCGATGGGCGAGATTTCCGACGCCAAGACGGCGGCAGGCAAGCCGAACATCTGGGGAACCATTCCCTCTGTAACAGAAATGCAGTCTGAAGGCGGCGCGGCAGGCGCCGTTCACGGAGCGCTGGCGGCAGGGGCATTGACGACAACTTTCACGGCCTCTCAGGGGCTTTTGCTGATGATTCCGAATATGTACAAAATCGCAGGCGAACTTCTGCCGACGGTATTTCACGTTTCGGCCCGTTCGCTGGCCTGCCAGGCGCTAAGCATCTTCGGCGACCATTCGGACGTAATGGCCTGCCGGCAGACGGGCTTTGCGATGCTTGCCAGCCGAAACGTGCAGGAGGCAATGGATTTTGCGCTGATTGCCCAGCAGGCGACCCTTGCCGGCCGGGTGCCGTTTTTGCACTTTTTCGACGGTTTCAGGACCAGCCATGAGGTACAGAAGGTCGAAGAACTGTCTCTCGACGATATGCGTGCAATGATAGACGAGAAGCTTGTGTCCGAACACAAGAGCCGCGCTTTAAGTCCCGACCGTCCGATGATGAGCGGCACGGCCCAGAACCCGGACGTGTATTTCCAGGGCCGCGAAACGGTCAACAAATTCTACATAGCGGTACCCGATATCGTACAGCAGACGATGGATGAATTCGGAAAACTAACCGGCCGACAGTACAAGCTGTTCGATTACTACGGAGCGCCCGACGCCGAGAAGGTAATCATTATTATGTGTTCCGGTGCCGACACGGTTCAGGATACAGTTGAATATCTTGTGAGCCAGGGTCAGAAGGTCGGCGTCATAGTCATACGGCTTTACCGGCCTTTCAGTACAAGGCAATTCGCCGCGGTACTTCCTGTAACGGTAAAAAAAATCGCCGTTCTCGACCGAACTAAAGAGCCTGGCGCTCTCGGCGAACCGATGTACCTTGACATTCGCACGGCCTTAGGCGAGGCGATGTCGGAAGGCTTCCTGAAGCTGGACAAGTACCCCATGGTAGTCGGCGGACGCTACGGCCTCGGTTCAAAAGAGTTTACGCCGGCTATGGTTAAGGCGGTGTTTGACAACCTGAACGCGGCCAAACCGAAAAATCACTTCACAGTCGGCATCACCGACGACGTATGTCAGACAAGTCTGCCGGTTGACTATTCATTCGATATGGCGAGGAAGGTTTATACGGCGATGTTCTTCGGGCTTGGCGCCGACGGGACGGTCGGTGCCAACAAGAACAGCATCAAAATCATCGGCGAGCAGACCGACAATTTCTGCCAGGGCTATTTCGTCTATGACTCAAAGAAAGCAGGTTCGATTACCGTTTCGCATCTGCGGTTCGGCAAAGACCCCATACGCAGCCCGTATCTTATCGAGAAAGCGGACTTCGTGGCCTGCCACAATCCGAGCTTCCTTGAAAAATACGATATGCTCTCAAACGCAAAGCCCGGCGGGACGTTCCTTCTGACAAGTATTCACGGCCCTGATGACGTATGGGATACGCTGCCGGCGGAGGTGCAGAAACAGATTATCGAAAAGAAACTGAACTTTTACGTCATCGACGCTATCAGCATCGCAGAGGAGCTTGGCCTGGGTGCGAGAATCAACGTAATTATGCAGACGGCGTTCTTCAAAATCAGTCAGGTCATTGAAGTCCGGACAGCCGTTGATGCAATCAAGGGCACAATCAAAAAGACCTACGGCAATAAAGGCGATAAAGTTGTAAATATGAACAACGCCGCGGTTGACCAGGGCCTCGATAAAATTTACCAGGTCAAAGTACCGGACAAGGCGACAAGCAAAACACACATCGCCTCGGCAGTACCCGACGACGCCCCGCAGTTTGTCAGGGATGTAACCGGCGAGATACTGGCGGGACGCGGCGATATGCTGCCGGTGAGCAAAATGCCCTGCGACGGCAAGTTCCCTACAGGAACGACTATGTACGAGAAACGCAACATCGCCACACATATACCGGTATGGGAGCCGTCTTTGTGCATTCAGTGCGGGCAGTGCTCGTTAGTCTGTCCGCACGCGGCCATACGCATCAAGGATTATGACGCCAAATACCTCGAAAAAGCGCCCAAGACTTTCAAAAGCGCCGAGGCCAAAGGCAAGGAATTTGCCGGGATGAAGTTCACCGTTCAGGTGGCCCCGGAGGACTGTACGGGCTGTACGGCCTGCGTCGTGAACTGTCCTGCGGAGGAAAAGGACGCAAACAAACAGCCCACAGGCAAAAAAGCCATCAATATGGAGGTTCAGGAGCCGTTGCGGCAGGCTGAACGCGACAATTTCAAGTATTTCCTGTCAATACCGGACACAGATCCGAGCAAGTTCAAACTGGCAAGCGTTAAGGGCAGCCAGCTTATGCCGGCGCTATTCGAGTTTTCAGGCGCCTGCGCCGGCTGCGGGGAGACCGCCAGCGTAAAGCTTATTTCGCAGTTGTTCGGCGACCGGCTTTACATCGCCAACGCCACGGGCTGTTCTTCGATTTACGGGGGCAACCTGCCGACAACGCCTTACACGAAGCGATTTGACGGCCGCGGACCCTGCTGGAGCAACAGCCTGTTCGAGGACAATGCCGAGTACGGGCTTGGGATGCGTCTGGCGGTGAACAAGTTCAAGGCATTCGCACTTGAGCTTCTCGATAAGGTCGCCGACGCGGGATGCGTCGATAAGGCCCTCGCTGAGCAGCTTAAGGCGGGTATGCAGACGCAGGACAGCCAGGCGGGCATCGAGGCTCAACGCGGGCTGGTTGAAAAACTCAAGGCCGCGTGCAAAAAGAGCGACTGCGACCAGTGCCGCCGGCTTTTGACGGTGGCTGATTATCTTGTGGAAAAGAGCGTCTGGGTGGTCGGAGGGGACGGCTGGGCTTATGATATCGGGTACGGCGGCTTAGACCATGTCCTTGCAAG
>JBGSSG010000058.1:0-2003 GCA_041737185.1 Anaerohalosphaeraceae bacterium | reverse complement strand
ATCGTTCGGGTATGGCGCAGTGAACAGTTGCTGCACTTGCCTGAAACCGGACAATAAAATCTTCCATACCATACTCTCAGTCTGATTGCGTTCGCCGTGGTAGACAAGTTCGGCCCTATGCGAGATAAAAGAAGCTTTTTTCAGACCCAGACTAAAAAGTCATGCAAACAACTTAAATTCACATCCCCCCCTTTTTTCTCACCACGGCGCTGGACGTTTAATGATTTGTCCCCATAGCTATTCGCTTTCAACCCCCTCCAGATTCTGCCAGGTCAAATGACTATCTAAAATATGCTGAAAATTTTGCCGGCCATGGCTTTGCCCGGAGGACAGAAGTTCTGCAAATTGCGGCACAAGGGCATGGGTAAGAACTTTGTTGTGCTGTTCAGCTTCCTCACACCATTTCAAGGCTACGCCCAAATAACCGAGCCATCTCGGCTCGGCCATATTGAGACGGGAAATGCGAACATCTTTCACCACAGCTTGAAGCTTTAATTGGTCTGTTTCGGACAATTCCCGTGGGGGAGGATACTCGGGACGAGCGGCTCGGAAATTTCCCCCGCTCCGGGTGAACAACAATTTCCCGATAGGAACCTTTGCCGGTTTTTGCCTCAACAAACCGGAACTCCCCTTTCCAGTCTGGCTCATCCGGATGAAAGCCTAAAATAAGACGATAGAGGTCATACCGCAGCGGCCAGTTGCCACAGGTAGTGCATCCCAGCCGCCAGCAGTACCTTGCCTCGCACATGGCTTCGAATGAGTTTCTTCTTGCCGCTTCCATGGTTCGCCTCTGGCTATTGCCTTTATTTGCCCCATGCACCCAGATTGTTATACGGGGTATTATCAGGCCGGGTCTTGGGGTGCGTATTTACCCAGGTGCCGTTACCGCGCAAATAGCCGTTTTGCAGGCGGATTTCACCGCCGTTTTTGTAGTTCCGCGGGGCAGGCACGGAATAGGATTTGAAACTTGGCAAGCTTCCGGATATGCCCGATGAATAGCTCCGGGTTGACAATCCGTAGCTGCCACAACGTCCGCCAGCCTGTGATTCGGCGGAGCACATAATGACCATCATAACTGCTGCTGCGATAATAATTGTCTTTTTCATGGCTTTGCTCCTTTTTGGGTTAAATGATTTTGCTTATGACCGCTTTCTACTTCATTAGACAATTGAGCATGTAAAAAAGTTCCCGAAGCAGTGAATTTTTTTTAGCTTGTTTTTCTGTATTCGATTGGATACACTTAATTCATATACACCGTCCTCCAAACCGAATCATTTGTTAAATGGCTTGCCGGTATGCGTGACGTAAAGGCTCAAGTCCGTATCGTTGCTCGCCTGCGGCAGGCTGAGCTTGGTAATTTAGGCGATGTAAAATCGCTGGGCAGTGGTATTTCGGAACTGAGGGTCGATACCGGGCCGGGCTACAGATTATATTTCACGCGACGGCGTGAAGTGCTTATCATATTGCTGGCCGGAGGCGACAAATCCACGCAAAAAACCGATATTAAACGCGCCAGAAAACTGGCCGATGAACTGGAGGTATGAACAATGGCTGAAAAACTGATCAAATTTGATGCGGCTGCTTATCTTAATAATAAGGAGACCATAGCGGAGTATCTTTCCGCCGTTATGGAAAAAAATGATCTTGATTTGCTGCTTGCGGCAGTTGGTGATGTGGCCAAGGCGCGGGGAATGGCCACAATTGCCCGTGATTCCGGACTAGGGAGAGAGAGTCTTTATAAAGCTTTTGCGCCGGGAGCAAAACCCCGCTTCGATACGGTCATGAAAGTTCTGCAAGCCCTGGGGCTTAAGTTGCATGCCGAGCCGGCACGGTAATAACCAAGCCATGTGGACAAGTTGAGTTTTTTTAAGCAATTCTACAATTTAAAAATCTTCAGGGGGTACTGGCTTTTAATCAGGAAAAACTGTTCCTGTTGTGATTGTCAATGCGACGAAAAATATTTTGAAATAAAATCGGAAGGTTTGATTATCGGAATCGCATGA
>JBGSSG010000249.1:0-2121 GCA_041737185.1 Anaerohalosphaeraceae bacterium | reverse complement strand
TCAAGATATATTGTCTTGAACCAGTACCCCCACCAGCATCCGAGGAAAACTGTCGCCGCGGCGAAAACCCCGTAAGCGGTTTTACGTATCCAGGCTGGAATGACCGGCGGAAGGAACTGACCGGTTTTAAGAAAATTTTTCCGCGTCCCGAACATAACAAAAGCCTGCTGGAACATAAGAGCTATAAGCGGGCAGGCCGCTGAACCGGCGATGGAGATAAACCGCCGGGACTGCACGGCCATATAAGTGGTAAGAAGGGCAATGGCAATCATCGCAAGGTCGATTTTCGGCCAGCTCTGACAGCCCGCCGGCAAATCGGACCCGGCACGTGAACGTCTGCGGGACTCGACTTGCGGCTTTAGCAGATGAGCGAGCGACCAGGCCGCCATCGCTATAAGCAGTACAATACACATCACGCCGAACGCCTCTTCCTCGCCCACCGGATTGGGTTCTTTCCTGTTGTCTAAGAAGTCGAAGGCAGGCCGCCACTCATTGACCATTCGCCAGGACTCGGCGTGTTTGCTGATGGTGATTTCAAAAGTATGGGTAAGGTTGGTAAGATGGAACGGATTAAAAATCAGCATCGCCAGAAAAGCCGTCGTCCCGGCCGCAAGCGTATGCAGCAACCCCTTCCAATTCATCGCCGCAAGTCTGTTTTTGAACGGCAGGCTTACAAAATTAAGGCCCCAGAACGGAACAAGCATCATAAATGCATAAATATATCCGCCGTGAACGTTGGCCCAGAAAACCACCAGCGGAACCAGCAGCCAGATATAGCGGACGTCTCGATACGCAGCCAGAACCAGGATAAGAATATAGGCCGGCGTAAGAAGATTGGAAAAGGCGGCAGGGCGTATGTCAAAAAATGTCCTTCCGATTAACATAGCCATACAGGCCGATACAGCCGAAACCAGCGGCGCAACGCCTATGCTTCTGCCTATCCCGTAAACGCAGAAAACCGCCCCGAGATAAACCGAGAATTTCCACCAGGCAAGCGCATTATAATTGTAATCGCCGTTTGAACCGAAAAATGCTGCCAGCCTGTAGAAAATCAGGTGAGTAAGCCAGTTCTGGTTAATCCAGCCGGTCGGATGAATTTTGCGGATGATGCCGTGCGTCCATTGCGGCCAGGCTTTCAGTTGTTCATCCGTAGGCCCGGCCTTATGGGAGTTGAAGCTGAACGGCTCAACCGTATTTACACCGTGGTTGGCATGATGCCTGCCGCAGGCAAGCGCAACCCAGGTATCCCCCGCGGCGACCATATGTGTGGAAGCGTGAAACGCGAACAACGCCATCCCCGCCCACAGTACAAGGCTGCAGGATACTCGGACAATGGTTTGACGCCGGGTTGTTTGGGTCATTTTAGCCAGTTTGCAATGCGGTCAAGACCCTTGTCGATTTTCTCAATCGAACAGGCAAAGCTCAAGCGGATATTCTTGTCGCAGCCAAACGGTGCGCCGGGGACAATCGCCACCTGTGCCTGCTCAAGCAGTGCCCCGGCAAAATCCATACTTGAGTTGATTTTTACCCCGCCTATAGTTTTGCCGTAATGAGCCGACACATCGGGGAAGCAATAGAATGCGCCCTGCGGCTGCGGACACTTGACGCCCGGTATGGCGTTGAGCCGTTTGGCCATATGAATCCCGCGTTTCTCAAACTCCCGGCGCATCATTTCAACAGTCTGTCCGGAACTTGGGTCCTGCAGCGCAGCGATAGCCGCGTACTGGGTGAACGTAACCGGGTTCTGCGTCGCGTGAGACTGCAATCTGCCCATCGCCTTTATGACCTCTATCGGCCCGGCAGTGTAACCCAGCCGCCAGCCGGTCATCGAAAACGCCTTGCTGAATCCGTTTATGGTCAAAGTACGATTATACGCGTCCTGGCTAAGCGAGGCAAAACTCACGAATTTGTTATCGCCGAAAACCAGCTTCTCGTATATTTCGTCCGACATAACCATCACCCTGGTCCCCTCAAGGGCTTTGGCTATGGCGGCAAGTTCAGCAGGGCTGTAGCAGAATCCGCCGGGATTGTTGGGCGAGTTGATAATGAGCATCGCCGTCTTATCCGTCAGGGCTTTTTTAATCTGTTGGGGGGTGAGTTTATAGCTGTTTGCGGGGCTGG
>JBGSSG010000108.1:0-2402 GCA_041737185.1 Anaerohalosphaeraceae bacterium | reverse complement strand
TTATGCTGACGCTCAAATACCCATGCTTTCATTTTATTGAATACCCGTATAAGGACAGCGCCGCATGAGTGACAACTGCCGTCAATTTGAAACAACTGACACCGGCCTGCTGGTTTATGCCCCGGCCAAGATTAATTTGTTTTTGCTGATTACGGGCAAACGGCCTGATGGGTTTCATGGGATTGAGACCCTGATGGCCAAGATCGACTGGTATGACGAGCTGCTGTTTGAACCGGGCCGCGGCGACGGCATCGAGTTGGTCTGTCGCGGGGCGCACTGGGCGCCGGAGGGGCCGGACAATCTGGTGGTTCGGGCGTGTGTACTGCTGTTTGAAAAAGCGGGGCGGAATATCCCGCTAAAGGTTACGCTGACCAAGAACATCCCCGCCGGCACCGGTCTGGGCAGCGCCAGCAGCGATTGTGCCGCCGCCCTTTTGGGGCTGAACCGATTTGCCCGGCTCGGCCAGCCGATGAGCGTCCTGCACGACATCGCCGCACAGCTTGGCAGCGACATTGCGTTTTTTCTCTACGGCCCGGCGGCTATTTGCGCCGGTCGGGGCGAAAAAATATCGCCGCTCGATGAAAATTTAACCTTTAGCGCCTGCGTGCTGACGCCGAACATAACTGTCCCTACCAAAGGTGTTTATGGCAATTACAGGCACGATCCGGCGGTGTATGACCGGTGGGCCGAGCAAATAAACCCGCTGATTGACAAAAAAAGGTTTGATTTGGCGGCCAAAATATGCGCCAATATGTTGGAAGAAAGCTGTTTTGAATTACATAGAGAGCTGGCAAGGCTAAAAGAGCGCTGCGAGGCGTTCTGCGGCTGTAAGGTCTGTCTAAGCGGGAGCGGGTCGGCGTTGTACCTGCTAAACCCCGACCGCGGGGAGATGCCTCAGTTGCAATGTTGGCTAAAGAACGAGTTTAACTGCGAAAGCAGATTCGTGAGCAACAATAGATGGTAACTATTTTGCGAGGCTACTATGGAAATCAGCGAAGTGAGGGTCAGGCTTGTGTCTAACCCGGACGACCGTCTCAAGGCCTTTTGTTCGATGACCTTTGACGGCCAGTTTGTCGTTCGGGACATTAAGATCATCGAGGGAACGGGAGGTTTATTTGTGGCCATGCCCTCCCGCAAGATGAGCGATCATTGCAGGCACTGCGGGGGGAAAAATCATCTGCGTGCAAAATTCTGCTGTGCCTGCGGCGGCAAACTTCCGGAAGACCGCGTCCATCACGATCCGCAGGGGCATCTCAAGCTGCACGCCGATATTGCCCACCCCATCAATGCGGACTGCCGCAAAAAGATACAGGAATCGATTCTCTGTGCTTTTAACGACGAGGTCGAGCGATCCAAGCAGCCGGGTTACAAGCCAGCCGATCTGGACGAAGACGACTTTCACGCCGACGACCTGCATTGATCAGAGGCGATGGGCTACCCTTCGGTGGTTAGTTCTTCAAACACTCGGTCGAGTACCAAGTTGACTTGCGCGTCGAGCGCCTCATCCGATAACAAAAGCTTCTGGCGGGCGCGTTCGATTTTTTCATACCGAACATCCGGCAGGGTGGCAATCATCTTGAGCAGTTGTCCCAGCGGGTTGGTTTCGACGTGTTTGAGGAGTTGTTCGGTTGAGAAATCGGATTCAGCCCACAATGAAAGAGGTTCAGCCGAGTTGACCTGCCTCCGGTTCTTCCGTTCCGCCAGTCGTCGCATTTCTACATTGAAGCGTCTTGTCTTGGATGTATCCATAGTAATCCAACCTCTTAATCCGCACGCTCGGTTGTCCTTTACCAATCGCCGCGGTCGGCGACAGTTTCCGCTGCCGCGCCTTTTTCGTGTCCTCTGAATCCTTTTTGAGGCATTCTTTTTTGATACCCACAACATCTTGTATATGGGTTATCGGTCGCTCTGGGTTGCTTACCAACCCTTACAATACAGGTATCGTCAGTCTGTCCTAAGAAACTTCAACATTTTTTAAAAATCATTTAATCCTTATTGGGCCATAAAACTACATGAGTAATCAGTTAAAATACTGATTTTAGTACAAATAAACGTTATCTTTCCTTCCTAACCCCCCTATTTTCTGATACTTCGACGGGAAACACAAAAAAATGGGCAATACACCATATATTGTAAATATAAAAAAAAATAATGGGCTTTTCATTACTCTCGCCTTTGGCGATACTATCGGACTGGGGTGTGCGGGTTATTTTTATGATTGCTGTAGAGCGAAGTCGTAAATGGCATTTTACGCAGGAAGATGGCACAAACATCGAGAAAAGAAAATCCCCGTTCAAAGCGTCGGCTTTGTTTGCGAAAAATCACGTCCACAAGGTCAATTATAGCTGAATCTCTCCCTTGTTAAGTGACCATTCAACGTGATTTAATAGGTGTTTAATGAA
>JBGSSG010000107.1:0-7301 GCA_041737185.1 Anaerohalosphaeraceae bacterium | reverse complement strand
AGGTCGTTGTCAACGGTTTTTGGGATGTGGAATGCCTTCAGGTCATAGCTGATTTTTTCGGCCATGTTGTTGATGATAAAGCAGGTGTTGGCAGAGTCGTTTCCACCGATGTAGTAGAAGTATCGCACGTCGTATTTTTTGAAGACGGCGAGGATTTTTTCGCAGTATGCGGCGTCGGGCTTGTCCCTGCTTGAGCCAAGGGCCGAGGAGGGGCTGTCGGCGAGACGTTCGAGCGTATCGAGGGGGACTTTTTTCAGGTCGATGAACTGTTCCTTTACGATTCCTGAGACGGCGTGAACCGCGCCGTATAAGTTATTAATTTCCTTTTGTTTGCAGGCCTGTTCGATGACGCCGACAAGGGAAGCGTTTATGACGCCGGTCGGTCCGCCGGACTGACTTACTACCGCATTTGCCATTTGTAAAACCTTTCGTATAGTGGTTGCAGAAACAGACAATCAAGGCAGGGCGATTATACAGATGACACGGCCAAAATCAAGTTTTTCGGCTAAAAAACGGGAATGTTCTGATTACAGGCGGCGAGATTTTCAAGGCAGGGAGTTGATTTTGGCCTGTTCGAGCGCATGAAAGGCTTTTTCCTTGTCGCCTTGGAGGTTGTACAGCAGGACCAGGCCGGTCCAGCCAGTCCAGCACGATGGGTCAGATTCAAGGGCCTGCCGGAATGCTTCTTCGGCGGCCTGGAGTTGGTTTTGCTGCAGGGCCAGGACTCCCAGTCCTATCCAGGCATCTGCGCAGGATGGAGTCAGGGTCAGGATTTTTTTGTAGTTTTCCTCGGCCTGTTCATACTGGCCTGCGTTGGTGCAATTGTCCGCCAGGAGCAGCAGTTCCCGAGTGGATTGCGGGGTATTTTTGAGTTTAGAAGTCATCAAATTTACCTGTCCAAGGTCAGGTTTTTCGGAAAACTGATGTCTTATGTTTTTCATACAAACGAGATATTTATTGGTTTGATTAAAAAACACAAAAACCATCCTTTATGGTTTTCGGAGAACAGAAAGACAGGATGCCTTGGACCGAACCAAACTTTACATAATGGTTTATCGGGTTTTTGCTTAGAAAAACTTTAGGGATATTGCTTAAAATAGCTTAGGGATTAAGCTTGTAAATGCGGATATATTATGAGTGGTATTGAAGACAGCAAGATAATGCCAATGTAAATCGATTAGACGATAGAAGATTTTGGATTGTCGGGGTATCATAGGGCAGCGTGTAGGTTGAGTTGTCGGGCAAGGGATTTTTAAGGAGTAAAGCAGTGAATGGAAAAGAAAGGGTAATCAGGGCGATACGCTGTCAGGAGGTTGACCGTGTGCCGTGGGCGCCGTTTGTGGGTTGTCACGCCGGCGCGCTTTTGGGTGTAAGCGCAGAGGAATACCTGCGAAGCGCTGATTTGATGGTTCGGGGGGTTGGAGAGGCAATCAGGCGTTACAGGCCTGATGGGATTCCGGTGGCGTTTGACTTGCAGATAGAGGCTGAGGCGATTGGCTGTGAGTTGGTCTGGGCGAAAGAGAACCCGCCGGCGGTGGTTGGTCATCCGCTGTCCGACGGTTCGAAACTGGAGAACCTGTGTGTGCCGGGGCCCCGGCAGGGACGTTTGGGGATTGTTCTGGAAGCGACCAATCGAATACGAAAGGCGCATCCTGATATCGCTCTGTACGGGCTGATTACCGGGCCGTTCACGCTTGCGCTGCATTTGCTTGGCACGGATATTTTTATGAAGATGTTTGACGAGCCTGGGTATGTCAAAGGTCTTCTTGATTTTTGCAGCAGGGTATGCAAGGCGACGGCGGGTTATTATATCGAGGCAGGGTGCGACATAGTGGGGCTGGTTGACCCGATGACCAGCCAGATAGGGCCGGAGCAGTTCGGTCAGTTCGTAAGTCTGTACGTTGCGGATGTGTTTGAGCATATCCGTTCAAACGGGGCGCTGGGTTCGTTTTTTGTCTGCGGCCATGCACAGCAGAATATCCACGCGATGTGTCAGTGCCGGTGTGACAACATTTCGATAGACGAGAATATTCCGCTGGATTATGTGCGTCAGGAATGCGGCAGGAACGGGATAAGTTTCGGAGGGAATCTTCAGTTGACCAGCGTGCTGCTGCTTGGCGGGCCTTTGGATTCGCAGAAGAACGCTCTGGCCTGTATGGAGCTTGGAGGGCAGCAGGGGTATATATTGTCGCCTGGGTGCGACCTTCCGTACGCGGTGCCGCCGGCGAATCTTGAGGCGATAGCGGAAGTGGTATATGACAATTACAAGCGGGATGTGGTTCGTTCGCTGGTATCCGAGACGCCCGACCAGGAGAGGCTGGATATGAAGGAATACGGCCAGGCGGACAAGGTGATTGTCGATATCATTACGCTGGACTCGGAGGCGTGCGCGCCGTGTCAGTATATGGTGGATGCGGTAAGGCGTGTCTGTCCGGAGTTCGAGGGGATAGTGGAGTGGCGCGAGCACAAGATAAAGTATCGCGAATCGCTGGTGTTTATGACGTCGCTGATGGTTCGCAACGTGCCGACGATATGCATCGACGGGGAGATTGTATTTGTCTCGCGGATACCGCCGCGGGATGAGTTGATAGCGGCGATACAGAAGCGCATCAATGAGAAGCTAAGGATGCGGATACGGCAGAAGAAGGCGTGTCTGTATCTGCTGTCGGACGGCGATAATGAGAGGTCGGCGGCGTTGAGGCATAATGTCGAGCAGGCGATACGCGAGCTTGGGGCGGATATCGATGTTGAGGCGGCGCAGGACGAGGCGACGATAAATTCATACGGTCTGACCAAGGGGCAGCTTCCTGCGATTGTGCTTGCGCGCTATCAGGTCAAATCAATCCGGCAGGCTCCGCAGGTGGTAGTGATAAAGGAGTGGCTTAAGGACCTGTGATTAACGATGATTGATGTTTGGATTTTAGGCGGTTATCTGGGAGCCGGCAAGACGACGATGCTCAACGCGATGCTGGCCGGGGGCGAGTTTGCGGGGAAAGAACCTGCGCTTATTATCAATGAGTTCGGCAAAATCGGCGTTGACGGAGCGCTGGTGGAGCGGCGGGAACTGAAGCGGTTTGAAATCAATAAAGGCAGCCTGTTCTGCATCTGCACAAAGACGGATTTTCTAAAGGCTCTTTGCGAGATTGCCGCGGGGGGCAGGCACAAAGCGGTACTGATAGAGGCTACGGGCATCGCTGAGCCGGTCGATATTGAAAATTTTCTGACGGAAGGCCCTAATGCCGGTTTTTTTTGTCTGCGCGGAAATCTCTGTGTCGTGGACGCCGTGCATTTTACGCAGGTTGCGGCGTATCTGAAGCCGGCGGTATCGCAGGTTCGCTGGGCCGACGCGATAGTCGTCAACAAATGCGACCTTGCGGACAAAACCGGCATCAGGACATTGCGGGAAATTCTCAAACAGCTTAACCCTGCGGCACCGGTAACGGAAACGTCCTTCGGCAAAATCGACGGCGATTTTCTAAACGCCATAGTTCACCGCGGGCATAAAGAGGAGTTTGTTTCCTGTGCTCCGGAAAAGATTTTCGCGATTTCTTTTGGTACCAACGGGCCTGTTGACCGGGGGCTTTTTGAGGACGCGATTGTCCGGCTGGGGACAAATATACTTCGGCTTAAGGGCAATGTTTCCTTTGCCGATGGTCCGGCGTTTGTGGAGGTGGTTTGCGGCCAAATCATCCGCAAGCAGCTTCTTGCGAGCCTGGCTGAATGTACGGGCAGTGCGACGGCCTTTACCGTGATTGCCTGGAATGCCGACAAGGAGGCGATTCGGCAGAGTTTCGAGAGATGCTTTACAGCCTGACCGGGCGGCGGGAAAGCTGTAGAAACTTTTTTTGAAAATTTTATTGATTTTTCCGCCGTATCTGCTATCATTTTCCCGTCGAAGGAGAAATACGACAAATGTAAGGTCGGTGTGATAACCAGGATGCGGTAGTTCCTGCAATCCCCTTTGTGACCTGACAGCGAGGCGGTGTTTTAAAGCCGAAGCGGCTGTCTGCGTGTTTTTGTTCTTCTTCCAAAAGTTGTTCGGGATATCGTTGTATTGATTTTTCGGCGATAACAGGGGGCATTGGAGGTTGGAAGAATGAAGGGTCAGTTTTCGGGCCGGTGGAGGGGGCTTGCCGGTTTTTATGCGATGCTGCTGCTGTTTTTGTCGCCGTTTGCCGCGGTTGTTGCCGATGTGAAACTTGGTAATACCGCGTGCAGACATTACGGAAGCGGACAGGCAAAATTCCTCTGGGCGACGCCGAATCCAAACCTTCATATCACGCTCACCGCCGGCCCGTGCGGGCTGTTCAGCAGGATTTCAGAGGGCTGGTGGCGGTATGGTTGGGAGTGGCGTGATCCGCTCGGTTATTTTTCGCAGGAAAACGCCCAGAAGCGTCAGCAGCTTTGGATGCAGAAAGAAGTCTTCGACGCGAGGTACCACGCCGCCAAGGCCGCCGAAAAACTTCGCGGCGTAAAACCGTACTTGCAGAGCGAGTGCTGCTCGATTACCCGCGAGACCTGCGAGGCGGTTGTTTTAGGCGTCGAGCAGGGTTCGGCCAATACAGTCAACGGCCTGCAGGATGCGGTAATCGGGGTTGTGAATCTGTCGCCGAGCCTGTGCAGCCTTGCGGCAAGCCCGTTCACGGATTTTCGGTTTGGGGAGATTCCTTCGCCGGACTGGTCAACGGGCTGGACGATGGAAGAAGACCAGTGGATGCACTCCGGGGGCAAGTTTGTCGGCGGGGAAGGGCTGCTGGCGCTGATTACCTATGGCGCATCAGGATACCTTCAAGGAGCCGGTTGTGCGCAAAAGGGTCTGATGGCAGCCGACAAGGCAGAGGATGTGAGCAAGGCTGCCAAAGCCGCCGACAAGGCCGACGACGTTGCCCGCGGGGCAGACAAACTCGACGACGCGGCAAGAATTGTAAAGCCTAAAGGCGGTACGTATAAACTTACAGACCCTAAGACAGGTAAAGTTATACGAACTGGGAGAACAGAAAATCTGAACAGAAGAATGCTTGAACACCGACGGAATCCTGCCACAAAAGATTTGGATTTTATAATTGATAAACGTACAGACAGAGAGGCCGGGAGCAATTATTGCATGACCATTATAAGCCGCCTATGAACGGGAACAATCCCGTTAATCCAAAAAACCCTAATAGGCAGATGTATTTGGATGCAGCAAAAGAACTGGGAGATTGAATTGTGAAAGCTAAACTTCCATACAAAGAAGGTGATTGGATAGCAGTGCCGTTAAGACATGGAGGCTACGCAATAGGAATTATTGCGAGGGCAAGAAAAGGCGGCAAGGCATTGATAGGTTATTTTTTTGGTCCTTTGCATGAAACAATGCCAACAATGGATGATACAAAGGGCCTGAAACCGTCTGATGCGGTTTTAATAAGCAATTTCGGCGATTTTGGTTTGATTAATGGGCAATGGTCTGTTATGGGCCATTCTGCCCCATGGAACAGAGCGGATTGGCCGAATCCGGTTTTCGTGAGAAGAGACTCGCTGACTGGAAAACCTTCTAAAGTATATTATGCGGAGGATGATCCTAATTGCGAAATAAAGGAACAAAAGTGTTCTGAAGCAGAGGCTGGAAGTTTGCCGGAAGACTGCGTTTCAGGTTATGGAGCAGTAGAAATAAAGCTGACAAAGTTCTTTGAAAAAGAAAAACAACTTGTCTGAACGGCTTGCCGTAACAGGTTATTGGTTTTGTATCTATTACGTCTGACGGGATTGTTGTGGTTTTCGAAAAAATTTGGCAATTCTGTTGAAAGGGAATGGTTATGACGAAGGATATGCCGCATCCGGGCCACGAGCAGCATTTGTGTCATCTTTCAGGTCAGGGCCTGCATCAGCATCAGCCTGTGCAGTATGCGCTCTTAGTGAAAAATCCCAGGTTCGTCTGCAAAAGCTGCGGCCGCGCCGCTGCCAAGAAAGATAATCTTTGCGACCCCGTCCTTTTGGGAACGTGGGATTAGCATCCCTCTGTTGCGGCGGCATTGAATCGGCCCGGACAATCGGCTGGTAATATTCACTCCGGCAAGTTATAATAACGGCCTAAATGGTATGTCTGGAGTCGAGCAATGGGTCAGAAAATTTTTGTACACTGCCCGCAGTTGGAGCAATACCCCTACCCCGACGGCTGTCCGTTCAAAACGAGCAGGGCGGGTCTTACCCGTGCCCGGCTGGCTTCGATGGGCTTGCTTACCGGCGGGGAGAAAATCGAGGTATCACCCGAGCCGGCAAGCCGTGAAGAACTTCTCTATTTCCACAGCCCCTCGTATATAGACGCACTTGTCCTCGCCGACCAGGGGCAATTTGAAATTGAAATGCTTTTTATGGGCCTGGGCACCGGGGACTGTCCCGTCTTTGCGGGGATGTATCCTTACGCCGTTCTGGCTGCCGGCGCTACAATTACCGCGGCAAAATGGATTCTCGATGAAAAGGCGGCGATAGCCTTCAATCCTTCGGGCGGTTATCATCACGCCTTTCCAGGCAGGGCCGGGGGGTTCTGTTATATCAATGACGTTGTGCTCGGCTGCGAAACTCTGGCGCGCGGCGGCAAAAAAGTGTTGTCTCTCGATATCGACGTTCATCACTGCGACGGCGTTCAGTCCGCCTTTTACGCTCGCAGCGACGTAATGACCATTTCACTTCACCAGGACGGCAGTACGCTTTTTCCGGGCACTGGGTTTGTCGATGAAATAGGCACAGGCGCCGGCAAAGGTTTTTCCGTGAATCTGCCCCTGCCGATAGGTACTTACGACGAGATATATCTTAAGGCTTTCAGGGGAGTTGTTCTGCCGCTGATTCACGCGTTTAGTCCGGATGTTATTGTGTTTGAGGCCGGGGCCGATACGCTGGCGGGCGACCCGCTGGCGGGCCTTTCTCTTACAAACAATGTTTTTGTCGAGGTGATAAATCTGCTGCTTGCCTTTGGCAAACCAATCCTTGCGGTCGGCGGCGGGGGGTACAATGTCGAACATACCGTCCGGGCCTGGGCGCTTGTCTGGACGGCCCTGTGCGGCGAACAGTTTCAGGATATGTCCGCGGGGCTTGGCGGGGTGATGCTGCAGAATACCGACTGGCAGGGCGGAGCGGGACTTCGCGACAGGGCGATTGTGGCCGATAGCGCTCGTCGCCGCAGTGTGGACCCTGTAGTCGAACGGACGATTGAAGAGGTTAAAAGGCTTGTCTTTCCGCTGCACGGGATATAGGCAATCGAAGATATTTCATATTTCAGGGATGCCGCACATCAGGCGTTTTCAGGCCGGGGCTGGTTTAATGAT
>JBGSSG010000192.1:0-3108 GCA_041737185.1 Anaerohalosphaeraceae bacterium | reverse complement strand
ACTGAATCAGAGCTGTCATAGCCGGCAGGTTCACGGTGCATAAAGTAATCTCGGTAAAAACCGCAAGCGTCCCCTCCGAACCTGCCATAAGTTTCGCAAGGTCGATTTTCCCATCGTGCAGAATGTCCGCAATCGTATAGCCGCAGCGGTTGCGCGACGTCGCGGGCTGGGCGTCTTGTATTACCTGTTCTTTGCCGGCAAGCAATCCGACGCATTGCCGGGCCAGCTCCCCGACAGCCGGGTCCGTACAACTTGCAGGGTCGATATTGTTTTCAAGCCGCACAACGGTCCCGTCATAGAGGACAGCCGTTACCGCGGCAACATAATCGTCGATGTGGCCGTATGCCAGCGAGTGAGAACCCGTGGCGTTATTGGCGACAACCCCGCCGACGACCGCCCTGTTGGAGCTGGACGGGTCCGGGCCGATTGTCTTTTTATACGGGGCAAGCACGCCGTTAAGCTCGTCAAGCACAACGCCCGGCTGACAGGTAACCGTTGAGCCATCGGATGCTGCGGAAATAATCCTCTTCATATACCTGCGAAAATCAATGACGATGCCGCTGGTGAGCGATTCGCCCGCAAGGCCGCTGCCCGCCCCGCGGGCAGCGACAGGGATTTTGTTTTCAAAAGCGTATCGTACCGTTTCGACAACATCCTGCGTATTCCTCGGCGATACGACGCATTCCGGCCGGATAGAGTAGATGCCCGCGTCGGTGGAAAAGGCAACGCGGGAGAAGATGTCAACCGCGACGTCGCCTTTGATTTTACCCGCCAACTCCGCGCCAATCTGTTCAGCTTTTTTCATATCGCCAATCAAACAGGATAAATAGAAAATATACTTTCGCTTAGTATAACCTGAATTGACGGTGCAGGTAAAGTGCCTTTACCGCGGGATTTGATTTAGAGAACCTCTAAAAATAGTCAAATAAGGATAAAAAACGAGTTTTGTAGGGCGGGCACTTTGCCCGCCGTTTGCTTAGCCC
The DNA here is from genome assembly GCA_041737185.1 of Anaerohalosphaeraceae bacterium. Classification (GTDB taxonomy): domain Bacteria; phylum Planctomycetota; class Phycisphaerae; order Sedimentisphaerales; family Anaerohalosphaeraceae; genus JBGSSG01. The sequence continues at coordinate 2,125 of JBGSSG010000192.1, read as the reverse complement.
CCGGACCCGTGCCGGGGGGGTTTGTTTTTGTCATTCCCGCGCAGCGCCTGTCATTCCCGCGCAGGCGGGAATCCAGGTTTCTTGCACTGCCCGTCGCCTGTTCTACTGTTCAACTGTTCCCCTGTTCCCGCGCAGCGCCGCCGTCCGTCCCAAATTGAAAGTAGAAAACTTTATCCGCCTTTGGCGGATTGTCCGCCGTTTATCCGCCGAGGCGGACAGGCGGATTGAAAATCCCCCTTCCCCGCCCGCCACCCGAACCCCCTAAACTAGGGACAGTCACCTATTTTTACATTCTTTTTTCTTCCAACCTCACTTTTTCGCCCAATTTTTCTTCCAACCTCATTTTTTTTTGTCGTCTTGCGTCAAAGTCCCGATTTTGAAGCGCAGCGGAAATCCCTATCTATCAGGGCGCAGACGGAGCGGAACTGCGCAACGTACAGGAAATGCTCGGCCACGCCGATGTTCGCACCACGCAGATTTACACACACGTTGACCAGTACCGGCTAAGGTCCGTCCACAAAAAATACCACCCAAGACCCTGATTAACCAATCGGGCGGTTTGTCTGGACCTGCGAGGCAAGAACCCGCAGTCTCGGCAAAGCGTGGTCGAAGAATTTTTTGTAGCCCCGGCAGAAATAACTCGGCACATCATATCTGCCCAAAATCACCCGCCGGTCCTTCGGGCAGCCGCCCCGGCAGATATCCAGATGCCTGCAAATCAGGCAGGCGTTATCCAGCCCGGCCTTGTTATACGAAAACTCTTTCTTAATCGTTCCGCTCGCCAGTCGCTCAATCGGCGTTTCCATTATATTGCCCAGCCGGGCGGACTGCTCAACGTAAAAATCGCAGCAAAAAGCATCCCCGTTATGCTCAACCACAATATAATCGTTGCAGTACGGCCCGAATGTGCACTCCGTATGTCCCCGGCCAAGCAGATGTGAAACCAGGCTGTCAAAGGTTCGGATGCTGATTTTTTCCGGCCCGTTTTCCAGCCAACGGTCGAATACCCGGCACATAAATTCGCCATACTGTTCCGCTGTGATGCTGTATTTTGCCGGCCCTCCGGTCTGCGGGTCTTTTTCGACGCACTGGATAAACTGCAGAAAACGGATTTTCTTCTCGATGAAAAAATCAAACAGCTCGTCGGGACACCCTGCATTGCGGTCGTTCAGCAGCACAAGGATATTGAACTGAACGCCGTGTTTTTTGCAGCAGTCAATCCCCGCCATTACCCGGTCGAATGAACCTTTGCCCGCGTGGTCCTTGCGGTAATAATCGTGAATCTCCTTCGGGCCGTCAACGCTGATGCCCAGGAGAAATTTATACTCCGCCAGAAACGAACACCACTTTTCATCCAGCAGTACGCCGTTGGTCTGAAGCGCGTTTGTAACAACCTGCCCGTCGGCGCCGTACTGCTTTTGAAACCCTACCACCTGCCTGTAAAAATCCAGCCCCATCAGTGTCGGCTCGCCCCCCTGCCATGCAAAACTGTTGACCGGAAATCCCAGCCTTAGATAATCCCGCACAAGACATTCAAGAACATCCCTGCTCATCCTGTGAGCGCCTGTGCCGAAAATTTCGGATTTGCAGGCATAAAAACAGTACTCACAGGCCAGGTTACAGTCCGGCCCGGCAGGCTTTATAAGCAGTGAAAAAGGTCTTGCCATTTTTTTGTACCAATCAATCCGGAAATTATATATAAACAGTATAGCCTGTTTGGGCTTTGATAACAACTGCATCAGGCGAAACCGCGGGAAATTGTCTCTGGAAAGGCGACTTAGCAGTCCGCCTGTCCGTAAAGGGTAATAATTTTTTGAGGTCCGATATGTATCTACTGGGCTATGACGCAGGAACATCATCCATCAAGGCAACGCTGCTGGACAGCCAGACCGGCAAAATCGCAGGCTCGCTGGCCTGGCCACCGACGGAAATGCCGATTTCAAGTCCACGGCCCGGCTTTGCCGAACAAGACACTGCTGTCTGGTGGGAAAATCTCAAAACCGCCACGGGCAGGCTGCTTGAGCAGGCCGGCGTGAACCCTGCCGACATCAAAGCCATAGGCATAAGCTATCAGATGCACGGCTTAGTCTGCGTGGATAAGTCGCTGAAAACAATTCGTCCGGCG
>JBGSSG010000180.1:0-4293 GCA_041737185.1 Anaerohalosphaeraceae bacterium | reverse complement strand
TCGATGTCGCGGTCGGCGTTATCCAGCACTTTCAGCAGGCACAGGCAGTCGCTGATTTCAGTCGCCTCAAAATAACCGCAGGCGCTTTGTGAACTGACCGGCACACCCGCCAGCCGGAGCATTTCGACATAATCCTGCGCCTTGTGCGACAGCGACCGCATTAAAATCACGATGTCGCGGTACTGCACATCGCGGTATATTTTTTTCTCCTTGTCGTAAATCTCAAATTCCGCTTTGCCGGTCTCGGCGCCAACCATTTTCCGGATACGGTTTGCGACAAAGGCCGCCTGCCGCTGGACGGCTGTTACGGCCGGGCCGGCTGATTCGTCTTCCTGGTCGCAGTCCTGCTGTTCGGCCTGAGCGTTTTCACTGTCCGGCTGCGCAGAGTCCTCGTTGAGCCAGTACAATTCGACGGCCCGGGCGTTTTGTTCGAGGGGCCTGTAGGTAAAGCCGGCCTTTAGAGCGGCGCGCCGGTCGTAATCGACGCCGCCAAGCAACGGGCGCATTATCCGGCTGAATATAAGATTCACAAAATCCAGTACCTGCGGCCTTGAGCGGAAATTGTCGGCAAGGTCGATTCGCAGCGGTTTGTCTTTTTGCGTTTTATCTTCTGTGGATTGAGCGAGTCTGCCGAGGAAGATTTCCGGCCTGCTCTGGCGAAAGGCGTAAATGCTCTGCTTGACGTCGCCGACGACAAACAGATTGTCCGGGCGGCGGAGTTTTTCGAGTATTTTCTGCTGGACGGCATTTATGTCCTGATACTCATCGACCATAATCCAGTCGAAGCGTTTTTGAAGTCCGGCGGCGACCTGCGGATGATTTTCAAGCAGCTCCAGCATAAGGCGTTCCAGGTCGGCGAAATCCAGCAGTCCTATGCGTTTTTTTTCCTGTTGATAGCCTTTGTCAAACATTTCCAGCAGTTTGAGCATTGTCCGTGTTTGTCCCGACGCCGAGGGGGCCAGAAGTTTTTGGTATTCGGGATTGACCGCGACAAGGCCGGAGAGTTCTTTCAGGATTTTTTTTGCGTATTCCGCCGGTTCTTTTATTCGCTCGGCCAAAGTCTTGTCTATGCCGTGCGAGCCGGGCAATCTGCCAAAATCGGCCTGACGCAGAAAGTCGCCGCATTGTTCGAGCCGGCCTTGTTCAACCAGCGAAAGGCAATGTTCCACAATGGGCGTAAGGGTCTTTTCGGGATATTCGCCAAGATATTTTCCCTGCGTATAAAGGCGGTCTAACCGAGCGGCGTATTCGAGGCGAAGGCGGCACTGAATAAGTCTGTCTCTTAAAAACCCGGCCTGCTCGTCGGCCAGTTCGGCGCCGGCGGCGTCGGTCATATCGGCAAGAGCGGCGGCGCGCCGATAAAACTGCCCTCTTGCCGCGACGCTATCGAGAAATTCGCTAAGACTGATTATCCGGTCCGCGAATCCGCGGCTTTTTAGCCGGGCGTTTCTGCCGGCAAACAGTTCGCGCATCGGGCCGACAAGTTCGGGCATATTCCAGGCCTTTTCAAGCGCCTCTTCAAGTACCCCTGTTTTGACAAGCCTTTGCTGGTCCTGGTCAAGAATCCCGAAGCCGGCGTCTAATCCAAGCAGGCAGAAGTGCTCTGCAATGATGCGTCTGCAGAAGGAGTGTATTGTGCCGATAGCGGCGCCGTCTAAAAGCAGCAGTTGGCGTTTGAGTCTTGCGCTGCCGCTTTTTACGCAGGCGTCGCGGAGCATCTGTTCGATTCGCCGGCGCATCTCCTCGGCGGCGGCTTCGGTGAAGGTAAGTACCAGCAGTCTGTCGGCATCGACGGGATTTTTGGCGTCGCAGATTCTTTTGAGGCAATAGCCGGCCAGAACGGCTGTTTTGCCCGTGCCGGCGGAGGCGGCGACCAAAAGCTCGCGGTCGGCGGAGCTTAGCACGGCAAGCTGGGCGTCTGTCCACTGAATCGGCGCGCTCATATTTCAAGCTCCCCGGCCATCCGTTCCAGCGCCGCCGGTTTCCCGGCGGTCTGCAGCGGGCGGTATTCATTTATCAGCCAGTCGAACTTACAGACGGGTTTATAGTCGCATCGGCTGCAGGGACTGTTCTGGCCGAGCCGATACGGGCGAATCCCGATTTGTCCCGATGCGATTTGTCCGGCAATGGATTTTATTTTTTGCGAGCAGAAGTCGAGGATAAGTTTGAAATCATCCGGCTTCAAGGCGCCGGTTTTTCCGTAGTCGCCATACTGTCCGGCTTCTTTGGTAATGCGAAACGGAAAATAGCGGCTCCAGCCGGTCTTGTTGTCGCGGTCAAGATATGAAGCGAACTTTCCGTCAAAGACGCCGGATGGCTTGTTCGGGAATTTTTCAGATGTTTCTTTTGCGGGTTCCGCCGGGTTCAGCTTTGGTTCGACCGGAAGAAAAAAAGCCCCGGCGATTTGCTCGATTGGTTGTCCTTCGATTTGTCTTCCCTGCAACGCCAGCAGATAAACCGGCAACTGCAGATTCAGGCCGTGCAGCATTCCCGACCAGTTTACCGCCCTGCCTGTACTTTTGTAATCATAGACAACGGCGACGCATTTGCCGTCTATTTGTGCGCAGTCGATGCGGTCGATACGTCCGCAGAGCCGGACAGCGCGGCCGTTTCCCAGGTCCAGCTCAAGGGCGGACGATTCGGCACCGAAGCGATATTCCGAACATATCTGCCGGAAAACCCCCGCTGCGCCGAGCTGGGCAAGAGATTTTGTAAATCGCACAAGATTTTCCACCGCTTCGGACAGAAGGTATCGATGATGCGCGTTTTGTCTAAGGAAGGCGTTCATTCGCGGGTCGTTTTCCAGCAGCAGCCGGGCACTGCCTCTGCACAAATCGGCAAGGGTCTGCTGGTCGGCATCCTGCCAAGCGAGTTTACGTGCGGCCATGTTTTTGAACATTTTGTCGAGCACGTCGTGATAAAACTGGCCGATGTCAACCGGTTCGAGGCCCAGCAGGTCGCGCTGCCGCAGTCGCAGGACGTAGCGGGCGAAATGCTGATACGGGCAGGCCGCGAAGGATTCCAGGCGGCTTACCGAACAGTGCGTCGGCCAATCGATATATTCGACGGAATCGAGGACGGCCTGATTTTTGTAGCCCAGGGCGTTTTGAACAACTCTGCCGGTTTCGGCAAGCCTGCTGTCGGAATGTCCGCACAGCAAAGGCAATAGTTGCGAGGCGGTGAGTTTTTCATCGGGCAGGGCCTGGCTGTCAGAGCCGAGCGTTCGAGACAGCCAGTCGGCAAGCTCGGCAGGTGTTTTGACCTCATCGGCGTCAAGCGGAGCCGACGAGGGATAAATGGCCGTGAGGTTTTCAATAATCTCGCCCAGCCGGTCGAGATACGGCCAGGGCGTTACGGACGAAAGCGACTCATCCAGCAGAGGATAGCTCAAAAACAGTTTTTTGCCGGCCCGGCTAAGGGCGATATACGCAAGGTACCTTCGCTGGGCGAGTTTGCATTCAATCGCCTCATCGGCAAACAGTTCGCCTGCGGCGCTGATGTCGGTCTCGCTGAGCAGGGCATTTTGACCCAGGGGGGCCGGAAAGTCCTTCTGGGTTACTCCGACCAGAAATACCGCGGCAAGGTCAGGATGTCGGCTGCGCTCTATCGAGCCAATCAAGACCTGATCGAGGCTGGGCGGTATCATTTTGAGCGTAAGGTTTTCCAGGGCGTCTGTAACAATCGCTATCCATTGAGCCGGCCCGAGTGTTTCGGACGGAAAGACAAGAGATAGTTCGTCAAAGACCTCGACCAGCCTGCGCCAAAGCTGGTGATGTTCGCTCTCCTGCGGCGACCAGCCGGATAATTGTGAGGCGACGTCCAGCTCGTCAAGAAATTGCCAGACCGCGCGGGTAAATTCCGCCGCGGTGAGCTTTGCCTGCGAAAAAAGCGTATCCCGCAGTTTCAGCAGAGGTTTTATTACCTTGTGCCTAAGCGAATTCAACAGGTGCGGGTCATAATTTGTGTTTCGCAGATTCGCATCCTGCCAGCAATCGTCCGTGAGCCAGTCGCTGCCGCTGATGCCGCAGGCCCGGCAGAAATTATCGAGTATATCCGCGTGGTCGCCGCTGATGCCGGCAAGCCCTGTTTTGAGGTAGGCCAGCATCTGCATTTTGTCAAAGTTTCTTGCCGCGGCATCGAGGGCACAGGTAATCATTTCCACCAGCGGATGGCCTCGCATACTTTTTGGCTGGTCCATAAAGCAGGGGATTTGGCAGCCCTTCAGGGCCGAGTCAAGGTATGGGCCGTACAATTCCATCCGCGGGACTATGACCGCGATATCACGGTAGCGAT
>JBGSSG010000172.1:0-2096 GCA_041737185.1 Anaerohalosphaeraceae bacterium | reverse complement strand
GAGGCTTGAGCTGACCATGCTGCGATACCTGTCAGCCCCATTTTCAGGGTTAAAAACCGCGTTTCGCGGCAACCACCGAGGCGATTTTCATCGCTGTCCCCGTGCGGCAGAACATACCAAAGTGCGGTATTGTAGAGATATTTTCGGGAAATGCAAGTCTTTTTTAAAAAACTTCTGCACAAGGCCAACCCTTGGCACTTTTCACCCCCATATTCACTTGAAAATAACACTTTGAGAACACAAACTGTCTGAATCGCATCATTTGGCGTAGCACGATCTTGCTATTTTTGTAACATTTTAGCGGTTTGTATCACGGCCATCTTGGCCGTGTTCTCTCTCGCTTTTCCACAGGCTTCGATGCCCGTGCGGCCAGAGGGCTAAAGTGTTACTTAATTTTTACTCCGAGCGAGTATTTTGACAGGACGCTTCGATTGACGATTGATTACTGACTATTGATAATTGGGGTCGAATTTTACTTTTTATCGTTTTGTTTAGGATTTAGTGCTTAGGATTTATAATTTTCCCTGCGCCTGCGGTATCGCCGGCATCTTGCCGGCCCATAAACCCAAACGATGCCGGCTTACGCCGGGTTTAATTGTTGCAAAAAGGAAAGAGGATTTTTCCGGTTGATTATTGGGGGGGAAAGACGTATAAAGTGTCTGGTTTGAATCGGAGACATGTTTATAAGGAAAACAGTACCGTATGGCTCAGGAATGGTTAATCCCGGAATTAAACCCCGCCCGCTACGGCGACAGCCGGAAATATCGGAATTTGTTTTTGTCCAAGTTGCTGGAAGAGCAGTCGCGTCACAAACAGCTTGTCGAAAGCCTCGATTTTATTGCCGCCTACGACATTATTTGCAGGTGGGCCGAACTTGAAAAGAGCGGCAAACTCGCTCGACGTAACGAGACGACGCTTGAGGGCGAATTTATCACGGAGGTGTTCGGGAAGGCCCTGGGGTATTCGGTATTTTCCGAAAACAAGGATCACTGGGAGCTTGAACAGAAGTTTTCCGTCAATGGCGGTCAGGCGGATGCGGCCATAGGACAATTTGGGCCTCACGGCAAAAGTCCTGTCGTGATTATCGAACTGAAAGGCCCGACCGTCAATGTGGATCGGGACAAGTTCAATGGCCGCACGCCGATTCAGCAATGCTGGGACTATCTGTATGCGCTGCCGGACTGCCCGTGGGGGATTGTGTGCAACTTCGTCAGTTTTCGCCTGTATCATCGCAACCAGACGCCGCGTGCGTTTGAGCTGTTTACCCTTCAGGACTTGACGAAAAAGGATATCTTTCAGAAATTCTACTGTATTTTTCAGCGCGATGGTTTTTTGCCGACCAAGCTGAAACAGCAGCCGCGGGCCGACGTGCTGCTTGAAAAATCGATTAACCGCGAACGTGAGGTCGGCGATGAACTGTATGACTATTACCATCAGCAGCGTATTCGTCTGATCGACTACCTGATCAGCGATCATCACAAGAAACCGTTTGAAATGGCGGTCCGCATCACCCAAAAGCTCGTTGACCGCATCGTCTTTATTGCCTTCTGCGAAGATCGCGGCTTGCTGCCGGAAAAATCGCTGCGTCGTGCCTGGGATGAGACACCCGCCTTTACGCGCGTCGTCAACCCGCGATGGAAGAATTTTGTCGATCTATTTCGCTGCATCGACAAGGGTGACGCCGGACACGGCATCCCTCCCTTTAACGGCTGGCTGTTTCGGCAAGACGACGAGGTTGACAATTTAGAGATCGACGACGAATTTACGGATATTTTCAGACACATCGGCGAGTATGATTTTCAGGGTGAAATCAATGTCGATGTGTTGGGACACCTGTTTGAAAAATCCGTCAATGATATCGAACGGCTCCGAACGGGCGGTTTTTTCGGAGAGGAGGTCGCCCCCGGACAACGTGTTACCATGACCAAATCGGCGGAACGCAAACGTTCCGGTATTTATTATACGCCGGCGGAGTTTACGGATTTTATCGCCTATCATACGATTTCCAAACTGGCCCGTCAGCGTTACGATATGCTGGCCGAATCGATGGGGATTGAGAGGAATTGGGCCGAAAGTGTTCGCCATGATAAGACGGC
>JBGSSG010000129.1:0-2829 GCA_041737185.1 Anaerohalosphaeraceae bacterium | reverse complement strand
CAAAAGGCGTTCGAAACCCTCGGACAGGACAAATGCCTCAAACATCTGCTCAACTCGCCCGGAAATTTTACCGCATCCAAACTAAAGTGGATAAAAGACAACGAGCCTGACAATTTCAGAAAAATTTATAAAATCCTGCTGCCCGGCGACTGGCTGGCAATGAAAATGACCGCAAAACCCGCCACAACGGCATCCGGTCTTTCAGAGATGATTCTTTGGGATTTTCAAAACAGCGGGCCGGCGGATTTCTTACTGGATTATTACGGCCTTTCGCCACAACTGCTGCCCGAACAGACGCCCACTTTCGGATTTCAGGGATGCCTTACCGAACAAGCCGCCGCCGAGCTTGGTCTCAAGGCAGGCACGCCGGTTACATACCGCGCGGGCGACCAGCCCAACAACGCCCTGGCTCTTAACGTGCTGCATCCCGGCCAGGTCGCTGCCACCGCGGGTACAAGCGGCGTCATCTATGGCATCACTGACAGGCCGGCCTATGACAAACTGTCGAGAGTCAATACCTTCCTGCACGTCAACAACGCCCCGCAGACCGCACGCAACGGCGTACTGCTCTGTATAAACGGAACCGGCAGGCTCAACGGTTGGCTAAAGTGCAACATTGCCGGCGGTAAAGATTATCCGGATATGAACGACCTTGCCGAGCAGGCGCCTATCGGGGCTGACGGGCTGGTCATCCTGCCGTACGGCAACGGGGCCGAAAGAACGCTCGACAATAAAAACATCGGGGCCTCAATACATAATCTTGACCTGAACACGCACAGCCTGGCGCACATCCTTCGTGCGGCGCAGGAGGGTATTGTTTTCGCGCTTTGTTACGGGCTTGAAATTATGCAGCAAACGGGTCTTGAGGTTAAAGTTGTGCGTGCCGGCCTTGGGAATATGTTCCTATCCGACCTCTTTACACGGACTTTCGCCGGCGCAACCGGAGCTGTTGTGGAACTCTTCCGGACCGACGGTTCCGAAGGGGCCGCACGCGGGGCCGGCTTTGGCGCAGGAATTTATCGCAGCCTTGATGAGACGTTTGCCCATTTCACGGCCCAAAAGAGAATAGAACCACAGCCCCGGCAGGCGGAACTGTATCAACGGGCTTATCAGAGGTGGAAGTCCGTCCTGCTAAAGACAATCTGAAAAATCCATTTTTTCTCCCGGCAGCGCCCTTGCTTTTGACCGAACGTGGTGTTAGACTGCCGTCCCTGAAACAGGGAGCGTAGCTCAGTTGGTAGAGCAACGGCCTTTTAAGCCGTTGGTCCTGGGTTCGAGCCCCAGCGCTCTCATTTTAACCTTCATTTATAAGGAAAAAAATATGAATACCAAACCAATTTACCTCGCTTCCGTTTTAGGTGTGCTTATGATTCTAACAGCCCGCTGCTCTGCTGTGCCGGACTGGGAAAATCCCCAGGTCGTTGGAATCAACAAAGAAACGCCTCACGCAACGCTTATGCCGTATTCGGATGCGGAGACCGCGCTGAAAGCCGACCGCAGCGTCTCCCCCTGGCGTCAGAGCCTCAATGGGCTTTGGAAATTCCACTGGACAGACAGCCCCGTATCCCGACCGATGAATTTCTACAGGGCAGGCTATGACGATAAAGACTGGAAGGAAATTTCTGTCCCGTCCAACTGGCAGCTTCAGGGATACGATGTTCCCATCTATACAAATATGGTCTATCCTTTCGCCAAGAACCCCCCAAAGGTTACGGATACGCCGCCCCAGGATTACACATCATATAAACTGCGCAATCCCGTGGGTTCATACAGGACATACTTCACTGTGCCGGCTGACTGGAAAAACCGGCAGACATTCCTGGTTTTCGACGGGGTCGAGTCGGCTTTTTACCTCTGGATAAACGGACAAAAAGTCGGATACAGCGAGGACAGCAGGACGCCGGCGGAATTTGACATCACAAAATACCTCAAAAAAGGCGAAAACCTGCTGGCCGCTGAAGTCTATCGCTGGTCCGACGGGGCATATCTTGAAGACCAGGACTTCTGGCGGCTAAGCGGCATCTTCCGCGACGTGTACCTGTATTCCGCGCCAAGCGTCCATATCCGCGACTTTTTCGTAAAGACCGACCTCGACGCCGAGTACAAGAACGCCTCGCTGAGCATAGAGGCCGAGATTGTCAATTTTAATAAATCCGGCAGTAAATGCTCTCTGGATGTCCAGTTGCTTGATGCCGACGGCCGACAGGTATGTCATATCGCGGTTGAAGGAAAAATATCCGTCAAGGGCGGCCTGAACAAAATCAGCAGTCCCGCCGCGACAATCGAAAATCCCGCCAAGTGGTCGGCAGAGCAGCCGAACCTATATACCCTGATATTAACGCTCAAGGACGGCAAAGGCAAAACTCTCGAATGTCTTTCAACCAGGACAGGATTCCGCAAATCGGAAATCAAAGGCGGCCGGCTTCTTGTCAATGGTAAGCCCATTTACATCAAGGGCGTTAACCGACACGAGCACGACCCCGATACCGGACATTATGTCGGCGAAGAATCGATGATTCAGGACATAAAGCTGATGAAGCAGAACAACCTCAATACCGTGCGGACGTGCCATTATCCCAATGCGCCGCGATGGTATGAACTTTGCGACCGGTACGGGCTTTATATTATAGACGAAGCCAACATTGAGTCTCACGGAATGGGCTACGACGCGGAAACGCTGGCCAAAAATCCCGACTGGCTCAAGGCGCATATGGCACGCACAGTCGCAATGGTCGAACGCGATAAAAACCACCCGTGCGTGATAATATGGTCGCTCGGCAACGAGGCCGGCGACGGGCCTAACTTTGAGGCGACCAGCAAATGGATCAA
>JBGSSG010000105.1:0-1543 GCA_041737185.1 Anaerohalosphaeraceae bacterium | reverse complement strand
ACCATCTTGAGCTGGTGTGGAACTGGCTGGATGCCGTGCATCGTCAAAGTTCTTCTGCCGGTGCGGCGGGGGATATTTTTTCGCAGATTCTTGACCACATAGCCAACAGGGAGCTTGACAGGGGGGTTGAGAAGCTTAAATTTTACCTTTTCGAAAAGCCCGATTGTCCGCTTGGGCGGATTGCTGCGGCGGCGTTTTGCTTAGTAAAAAACCAGCCTGCCAACGCGATTGAGCAGGTGAAAAGCGTCTATTGCAGGCAGCCGGGGAATACGATGGCGCTGTACCTTATGGGGTATTGCTGCGAGCAGCTTGGGCGGGGGGGTGAGGCGCTCGAGTTTTATCAGGACTGCATCAAATTCAAGAGACATCTTCAACTGCCGAGGCAGCGAATGGCGGCCATTTACCTTTCGCGAGGCAGATTCGACAAGGCGATTGAGCAGTACACACTTCTGACGGCAGAACACCCGGAGGATATCAGCTCTTACGTTCTTTTAGCCAATATGTATCTTGCCAGCGGGGCTTATGAAAAAGCGATAGACGCGTTCAATACGGCGATTATATCTCACCCCGATAACTTTGCGCAGGAAGGCGGGGGGGACGATATCGAAGAACTTGTACAGGCGGGTCTGTTTGACCAGGCTGCCGAGCAGGTTCGGATGCTGACAGAGCAGTTTGGGCCGATGCCGGATTTGCAGGTTCAGATGGGGGATATCCACAGCAAGGCCGGTCAGTCGGCGGAGGCTGTTTCGTGCTACGAAAGCGCACTTCGTATGCAGCCTGATTATCTGGAGGCGTGCATCAAGCTCGGCGCCCAATATATGCGCGACCGTCATTTGTCGCTTGCGGCAGAGCAGTTCAATCACGCGGCCGAGCTGAACGATGAGATACTTGACGCGTATTCGGGTCTTGCCGTGGCGCAGTTTCTGGCCGGTCGGCGGGGGGAATCGGAAAACAGTCTTTCGCTGGCCTGCTCAATCCAGCAGAACAGCACATTGCTGTTTGCCGAAACGGCGGCGCTGTTCGTGCAGGCGGTCAAGAACCTTGAGAAACCCTGCGAGGACAACATCGAGAAAGACGACCTTATCGCCCAGGCGGTGGAGTTCTATGAAAACCTGATGAAACATTCGCCTTCCAGCTCGGATGCCCTGTATAAATTTGGTATTCTTATGTCCGTTACGGGCCAGGTTAAACAGTCCATCCATTACTTTACAAAGGCGATTGAAATCAGCCCGACTCATTACCGTGCGCGGACTAAACTTGCGCTTGCGTTTTGTGAATTGCACCAGCAGGCCAAGGCGATAAAAATCCTTACGGAAATGCAGGCATTTTCTCCGGCAACTTTGCAGCTTCATTATCAGACGGCGGTTATGTTTTGCGACAAGACGCGGTTTGCAAAGGCGGTTCGTCAGATGCAAAGACATATTCATAATGGTATGTCGGAGCAGGCCACCCGCGATAATATAGAACTTGTCCTTGAAAATCTCGGCTTAGTTGACAGGGCGCTTGCCAACTGGTCGCAGCTTGAACTGACCACACAACTATC
>JBGSSG010000120.1:0-1945 GCA_041737185.1 Anaerohalosphaeraceae bacterium | reverse complement strand
ACGACACGTCCGACAAGCTGTATTTCGAGCCGCTTACCGTCGAGGATGTGCTTGCCATTTACAACAAGGAAAAACCGCAGGGCTTGCCTTCTACAAGGCTCAGGAAGCAACCGGGCAGATTCTTCCCCTATCGGGCACAGTCTTGATATCCGTATCGCAGCAAGATAAAACCGGCGTTCTTGAAACGACAAAAATGCTCAAAAACGCCGGACTTAAAATCATCGCAACCGAAGGTACACACCTGTTCCTTAAGCAAAATGGAGTCGAATCGGAAAAAATACTCAAGCTCCACGAAGGAAGGCCCAATATCCTCGACGCCATAACAAACAGGGAAATCTGTCTTGTCATAAATACCCCAAGCGGCAAACAAAGCAGCCACGACGACTCCTATATACGCAAGGCTGCCATTAAATACAAGCTGCCGTATATCACCACCGCCACCGCGGCCCTTGCCGCCGCCAAAGGCATAGTCGCCCGTATAAAAAACAAAGGCAGGGTAAAGTCGCTTCAGCAATATCACAAGGACATCGCCTGAAAAAGGATAATCGACGGTGCCCAAAGACAAATCAATAAAAAAAATCCTGATAATCGGCTCAGGCCCCATTGTAATAGGCCAGGCCTGCGAGTTTGACTATTCCGGGGCACAGGCGTGCAAGGTTTTGCGAAAAGAAGGCTGCCGCGTGGTACTGATTAACAGCAACCCCGCGACTATTATGACCGACCCTGAACTGGCCGACAAAACCTACATAGAACCCATCACTCCTGAAATCGTCGCAAAAATCATTCAGAAGGAACGGCCCGACAGCCTTCTGCCAACCCTCGGCGGACAGACCGGCCTCAATACCGCCGTCGCACTGGCCGAACAGGGCGTGCTGAAAAAATATAATGTCCGCCTGCTTGGAGCCAACCTGGCGTCCATCCGAAAGGCTGAGGAAAGAGACCGCTTCAAAAAAATCATCGAAGATATCGGCCTGGAAGTCCCCCAAAGCGGGTACGCACATTCACTTAAAGAGGCGATGGACGTCATAAAGCAAATCGGCTTCCCGGCAATCATACGTCCTTCTTATACGCTCGGCGGAATGGGCGGAAACATCGCTTACAACATAGACGAGTACCAGCGATTCGTCCAGTGGGGTCTGGATCTCAGTCCCAGGGGCCAGGTGCTTATCGAGCAATCCGTCGCCGGCTGGAAAGAGTTTGAGTTGGAGGTAATGCGCGACCGAAAAGACAATGTCGTCATTGTCTGCTCAATCGAAAACCTCGACCCGATGGGAATCCACACAGGAGACAGCATCACCGTCGCCCCCGCGCAGACCCTGACCGACAGGGAATACCAGATTATGCGCGACGCCGCCATAAAAATTATCCGCGCAATAGGCGTCGAGACCGGCGGCTCAAATATCCAGTTCGCCGTTAATCCCGAAAACGGCAAACTTTATGTAATCGAGATGAACCCGCGAGTCAGCAGAAGCTCCGCTCTTGCTTCCAAGGCCACAGGTTTCCCCATCGCCAAAATCGCCTCGCTGCTGGCCATCGGCTATACGCTCGATGAGATTCCAAACGACATCACAAAAAAGACTCCCGCCTGCTTTGAGCCGACGATAGATTATGTCGTGGTCAAATGGCCGCGGTTCACGTTCGAAAAATTCCCGCAGACAAGTCCGCAGCTTACCGTCCAGATGAAGTCCGTAGGCGAGGCTATGGCCATCGGCAGAACCTTCAAGGAAGCCCTCCAAAAGGCCGTCCGCTCCCTCGAAATCGACCGCTATTCTCTCGACTCTGTGCATATAAAGACCGGCTTTTCCGACCGGCATTTGCGAGATTATCTTCGCAAGAACTACTGGGACAGGCTCTGGTATATCGCCGAAGCGTACCGGCGAAAATTCACAACCGCACAGATTCACGAACTTACCCGCATCGACCCCTGGTTTCTCGAACACATCGG
>JBGSSG010000117.1:0-7229 GCA_041737185.1 Anaerohalosphaeraceae bacterium | reverse complement strand
CCGGCGTTACCTCCAATAACCCCTGCTCGTACTTCCATCCTCCGGGGTCCAACTCCGCATTGGACAAATCCTCCGCGAAAAGCCCCTGCCAGCCGGTTGGTTTTAAGGACGATGCGATTTCGTTATAATACAGGATGCTTTTATAAACAAACGGCAGGTTGTTTTCCCACTCGGCCTCATACTCAATGGACAACACGCCCTGGAAATTTTGACGATGCAGCTCTTCGAGGATGGCTTTCATTCGACCCTGGCCCCTGCCCCAGACAACATCGCCGCCGTTGTCGATTTCTTTAAGATGCACCGACTTAATCCTGCCCGCCAGCTTTTTAAGACACTCCACAGGGTCAAGTCCGCTCCGCACCCAGTGTCCCACATCAACACAAGCTCCTACACGATTGCTTTTACCCTGGCAGGCGTCAAGAACAGTCTGCGGATCCCAGTATTTTGTCGGCTTTGGATGGTTGTGGATTGCCAGATTGATTTTGTATTCTTCACAGAGCTTGTCTATCCATTCCAGGTCCTGCGGCTGGGGCTCGGAAACAATCGTTTCAATCCCCATCTCTTTTGCAAAGTCAAACACCTTCCGCGCTTCGGCTTGGTCTTTGCCGAGATTGACAACCCCGTAATTGATAAGCGTCAGGCCGCTGTCTTTAAGTTTCTTTGTGACAAGGG
Organism: Anaerohalosphaeraceae bacterium; assembly: GCA_041737185.1. Classification (GTDB taxonomy): domain Bacteria; phylum Planctomycetota; class Phycisphaerae; order Sedimentisphaerales; family Anaerohalosphaeraceae; genus JBGSSG01. The sequence goes on along the minus strand of JBGSSG010000117.1, from coordinate 6,557 downwards.
CGCGAAGTTCCGCCGACAGGTTATGGTCAAATTTCACATCTTTGGACTCCGGACTAATCGGCTGGCCCGGATATGCCTCAATCCAGTTCAGACCCAGTGAACGGGCCTTGTCTATCGCCTCAAAAAAGGTGAACCGGTTGAATGTCCAGCACTGCACCGCCAGATGCCAGCCGTCATAAACATCCGTCCTGGGGTGCTCTTTAAGAACTTCGCCGTAACCGACCGCCGTTATCATAACCATCATCGCAAATACTGACTTTTTCATATTTTGTTCCTCATAAAAAACAGCCTAAAGACTCCAGCCCTGCCGATAAGGAGGATTTACATACTGATTTGCCTCGGCAATGTTTGTTACCTGCATATTCGCCCCATCCCAGAGAAGTTTCTGCCCGGGATAAAACAGGGCAAGATTTCCCATCACCACCGTCTCGGTGAACGGCCCTGCGTAATCGAAATTGCTCGTCGCCTGCGAACCGCTTTTACAGCTTTCCACCCAGTTCATTTCATGGCTCGTATTTATTCTCGGCAGCGTCTTTTCGGGCCTCTTATATTCCTGCATCTTCGTTTCCGGAATAAGCCGCGGACCCCTGGCATAACAGCCGCACATCAGCTTGCCCTTGTCCCCGACAAACATCACTCCGCCCTCTTCGTCCCCCAACATCCGCCCGGGTTCAAGCTCATCGGGCCTTTCCGGCAGCAGCCCGCCGTCATACCAGCGTACCTTTACCGGCGGCATGCCTTCTCGCTGGGGAAATTCAAAGTGTATTACAGACCCAAGCGGATAACTTTCCGACAAATCAATTTTTTTCCACTTCTCGACAACATTGGCCGCATAGCTTCCCTGCACGCTCAGCGGGTATTTAAGCTTCATCGCCCAGAAAACAGGGTCAAGTATATGACAAGCCATATCGCCCAGAGCGCCCGTACCGAAATCCCGCCATGCGCGCCAGTTCCACGGAAGATATGCCGGATGATAAGGCCGCAGCGGAGCAGGCCCAACCCACATATCCCAGTCAAGAGTACCGGGCGTCGCCGGAGTATCCGTCGGACGCGTCAATCCCTGCGGCCAGATAGGACGGTTCGTCCACGCGTGAACTTCCCGCACAGGCCCTATCGCCCCATCCCATATCCACTCGCATATCAGCCTTATACCCTCGCTGCTGTGCCCCTGATTGCCCATCTGCGTAATGACCTTGTACTGCCTTGCCGCCTCTGTCAGTTTTCTCGCCTCAAAAACCGTATGAGTCATCGGCTTTTGTACATAAACGTGCTTGCCACGCTTCATACACTCCATCGCGACTACCGCGTGCGTATGGTCGGGCGTCGCTATGATAACTCCGTCAATCTCTTTGCCCATCTTATCAAGCATTACGCGGTAATCCCCGAACACCTTAGCCTGCGGATATTTCGCAAAAACCGGCCCGGCGTACGCCTGATCAACATCGCAAAGCGCAACAATATTTTCTGTCCTGGCAACCTCTGCTAAATTTGATTGACCCATACCGCCGATGCCTACAGCGGCTATGTTCATCTTGTTATTGGCCGAGGGCTGGTCATTCTCGCCGAGAACCAATCGCGGAACAATTGTAAATCCCGCCAATCCGCCGGCTGCCCCAGCCAGAAAATTTCTTCGCGTCAAAGTCTCTTTCCCTTGCTTTTCCATACTTATCTCTCCTGTCTTTAATCTGCGGCCTGCTGAAATACCTCCTTCTATTTTACCCGTTTGAGCAAATCGGCCGACTTTTGAACTATGGTCTCATTAGCGCCATTTCCGGCAATCTTTATAAGCATTCCCTTTTCAGCTTCGCTCATCCGGCCGGACTTTTTGTCAAGAATCGACAAAACAGCATTTTGAGCCTCGGCGGCCAGGTCGGCCTGTTCGATGCTTTCGCCTGCCGCGGCCACTGCTTCCGGACAGATGCATAATCCATACGCACCAAGAACAAGCCTCTTTTCCTCAACCCGCGAAGCTGACAAAAAGAACTTTTTCAGCAGTTCGACCTTTTCAGAACACGATTTATTTTCAGACGCTCCCGTCATACGGATTCCTGAACGTATCGCAAGAACAGACATTCTGGAGTCTTTCGATTGCGAGTAGAAAAACATTTGTTCAATCAGTTCGTCCCCCGGCCAGTCGCACATCGCGCGAAAAGCCGCATCCGACAGCCCGGCGTCTTTAGACTCAGACCATTCCTTCAGCGCTTCAAGCGAATCAGGGTCCCCTGTCCGCCCAAGAACCGACAAAAACGCCTTTAAGACAGACGTATCCGAAATTTCCCTTGAATACTCGTTCAAAACCTTCGCCCTGCCTTTGCGCTGCGGCTGCTTTAACGCAACCGATAAAACAACATCCTGCACGGCAGCCTCCGGTCTTTCTGCCAGAAGCTTTGCCAGCGCAGGCATATCCGCCGGCACCGCGATTTCACCCAGACTGCGGGCCGCCTGCTGCCTGACCTGACCGTCCGGGCCTTTTATCTCCTCGATAATAACATCCAGCGCATCGCGTATCCGCCTCTGGCCGGCTGCGAAGATCAGTTCCGTCCGAATACCTTCTTTTCCGTTTTGACCTCGCATCGACTCAATCAATCGGACAATTTTTTTGTCGGCATCCGCACCGTCAATTATCGAAAGGGCCTGCCTGGCCGCATCCTTCTGTTCTTTATCTCCGCCGGCGCCGGCCTGAGCAAGCGGCTCTATCGCCGAAACATCGCCTATAACAGCAAGGGTATCGATTGAGGCCAGGCGTACCTGTCCGTCGCCGCTGCCAAGCGACTTTAGAGCGTATCCAAGACCGGCCGCGTCAGCAGCCTGCCCAAGAGCCGCAAGAAGCTGTATCTGATGTGTCTGTGAAAGTTCGCCCGCACCTGAAATAACCGCTGTTATGTCCTTCCCCTTAAGCCCTTTTACCAGCCCGACAGCAGTTGTCTGAACCCGTTGGTCATTGTCCTTTAGCCCCTTGATAATCAACGCGGCGGCATTATCGGTACTGCACTTAAAAAGCCCGCAAAACGCAGCGGCACGAATAAGGGGGAAGTCTTTTTTCTCATACAGCCTTTGGTATATCTTCGCCGCCATAGTCCTGTCTTTCAGGCCATCGGCACAGACAATACTGCTCTCTAAAAGCCTGACCTGTAATTCAGGAGATACTTTCCCCTCCCAGCCGGACAGGATATCGGCAGCCTCTTTGCCGCCGATTCTGCCAATCGCAGAGATAGCCGCCGCTGCGACGGCTTGATTTTCATTCCCTGCCAATTCAGCCAGCGGCTTTAACGCCCGGGCACAACCCCTGTTTGCCAGCGTACTTGTTATCCCGATTTTTGTCTTATCCTCGACCACGACAAGAGCGGCAAGAAGAACCTCGTCCACCTTATTGCCGGGTATCCGCTCAAGTGCGTACCTGGCCATATCGGCGGTTTGGGCATCCTTAAGCATCGCACCCAGCGCATCTGCGCCGGCCTCTGTCCCGTAAATGCTCAATTGCCTGCAGATAAAATCCTTTGCCGCCGGCGTTGTGTCTTTCGCTGCAAGAACCGTCAGCATAGACTGCTCTATTTCCGCAAGACCTGCCGAATTGCCCCGACAACTCATAATAAATTCTTCAAGCTCGGTCAGCACAACTCGGCTGTCTTTCCAGTCGTATTTGGAAACTGCCGATACGAACTGTCCAAGACGTTCTTTTTCCTGGCCGGTCAATCCGACTGCCGCTGCCGGAACATCCGGAACATCCAAATCACCCATAGCAAACTGAATGCCCGCAAGATAATGCTCCAATACAGCGGCATTCCAGACGATTTCCGGGTTATGTCCAAGCGAACAGTAAAAAACCCTGCCCTTTCCATACCGGTTTATCCAGCTTATACCCGTGTCCGAGTCCTCCGGCGTTACACCCTTGGCGTTTTTCGTCGCCTCGTCGGACATATCAAGACTCATCAGAACAAGCCGGTTGTCCCTGCTGTAGAAAGGCGCAGCAGTGCGGTAAATTTCATCGTTGATTTTGAACCCCCCGCCCTCGAACATCTTTGTCAGCGGATGGCCCGGCACATCAATTTTGACCGCCCAGGTCCCGTTAGCAGTCCAGGGATGCCCGGAAAACCGACCGCCTATGATATGTGCCGCCTGGGGCCAGTCGTAAAAATTATCCGTCGCCGCGTGAATGCCGACAAGCCCGCCGCCATTTTCAAGATACTTCAAAAACGCAGCCTTCTGCTCCTCGGTGAAAGTCAGTTTTGTCGTATTGTTCAGACACACCGCGTCAAATCTGCCCAGATTTTCCGCGGAAAACGCCGACATATCATCGCTGAATTCGACTGAAAACGCCCCGGTCTTTTCAGCCATAGTCTCCAGCGACTTCTTCCAGTACGCAATACAATCGTGCCTGAAACCATTGCACAAACTGAAAACCAGCATCTTCCGCGCAGCCCCCGGCTTGACAAACGCTTCCTTAGGCATAGCCGATTGAATCTTTTCAATCTCGTCATCGGTTATACCGAATGCCCCGGCACATACAAGCAGCAACGCCGCAAACGCCGCCTTTAGAATCATTTTATTGCCTGCCATTTTATTTTCCTGTCTATTTGGATTGTTTTTACAGATACCATCCGTCACGATAAGCCCTGCCGAGATACCGGCCCTGGCCGTCATCATTCACAAATCGCTCGGCCTGAGGGTCCCATTGAAGCTTCTTTTGCGTCAGCATCGCTATTTCGCCGAGCAAAGCGACGCTGATGGACCGATGGGCAATCCGGGCCGGCGCAATCGTCTCTTTACGCGATTTTACGCACTCAATAAAATTACGATGGTGATTTCTGCTGTAATACAAATGCTTCCAGTCAGGAGCAATTTTCTCTTTCAGTATCCCGGGGTCGGACGCCCACAAACCGCTGCGGTCAACGTGAATCCAGCCCTTGTCTCCATACCAGACTGTCCCCATTCCTTTGGGCTGTTTGCCGGCGTTGGCGACACGCATTACAAGTCCATCGGCATATTTGCAGGTGAATTCATAAGCGTAGGGAGCATCCCATAATCCTTCCCTCGGGTATTCCCCTTTACCCTCAATTTCGAGCGGCCCAGCCTCGTCAAGCCCAAGCCCCCAGTGCGCGATATCAACGTGATGGCCCGCCCAGTCGGTAAGCTGTCCGCCCGAATAATCCATTATCCAGCGCCAGTTCCAGTGGCAATCTCCCCCGCCGAAATCCTGATAAGGCCTCCACGGCGCAGGCCCAAGCCACATATCCCAGTCAAGATAATCCGGCACAGAAATTACAGGCCGAGCCTGCGCGGCCGGGTTCCCGTCCGGCAGACCCGCCTCAACATAGCCGACCTTGCCGATGCATCCGTTTATCACAAGCTCACAGGCCCTGTGGAAATCCCCGACCGAACGCTGCCAACTGCCCGTCTGCCAGACTATCCCATAGCGTTTCACCGCATCACAAATCGCCCGGCTCTCACGGATAGTCCGGGCCAGAGGCTTTTCGCCGTAAATATCAATCCCGGCCCCTGCACAAGCAATTGATATGATTGCGTGCCAGTGGTCGGGAACGGCAATACAAACCGCGTCAATATCCCCCCTGCCGATAAGCTCGCGAAAATCCCGATAAGTCGCGCAATCGCTGTTTCCGTATTTCTTGTCAATCTCATCCTTGGCAGCCTTTAAGTGTCGGCCATCGACATCGCACACCGCGACAAATCTCACTTCCGGGATATCCAGAAAAGACTTCATATTGCCGGTGCCCATCGAACCGGCCCCGATAACGCCCATTGTTATCCTGTTGCTTGCAGCGACATTGCCCTCTCTGCCCAGCACCGAAGCGGGCACAAAATACGGCAAATCCGTCAATCCCACGCCGACCGCCGCTGTTTTCAAAAACCCCCGACGTGTCAGCCGGCTCTCTTTTCGGTTCGACATAATCCTACCTCTTTTCTTTATCAAATGCCGCATCAAAGGCGACCTTCGACGGGGCGAAGTCCAGCTTCTTTACAAACTCGCAGGCTTCTTTTGCCCCGTGCATTCTGTCCATACCGCAGTCTTCCCATTCCACCGACAGCGGGCCATTGTACCCTATCTGGTTCAGTGTGCGGATAATCTCCTCAAAATCCACGCCGCCCCTGCCCAGAGAACGGAAATCCCAGCCCCGCCGCGGGTCGCCGAAATTCAGATGCGAACCAAGTATTCCGCTGCGCCCGTCAAGCTGCAGCGCCGCGTCCTTCATATGCACGTGAAAAACCCTGTCCGGAAATTCCTTCAAAAATTTCACGGGGTCCACCATTTGCCAGTGAAGGTGGCTCGGGTCAAAATTAAAACCAAAGCTTTTTCGATTGCCTATCGCCTCAAGGGCGCCTCTGGCCGTTACCGTATCAAAAGCGATTTCCGTCGGATGAACCTCCAGCGCAAACTTCACTCCGCACTCTTCGAACACATCCAGTATAGGATTCCACATTTTCGCAAAATACTTAAATCCGTCGGCAATCATCTGCCCCGATACCGGCGGAAAGCTGTACAGGTAGTGCCATATCGATGAGCCCGTAAATCCGTTGACAACCTTTACGCCCATATTTTT
>JBGSSG010000098.1:0-2441 GCA_041737185.1 Anaerohalosphaeraceae bacterium | reverse complement strand
ACCTGAGCGGGCGTAATCGGGTCGGCAAACTCAAGGTTGATGCTCTCGCAGTGCGTCCGAAGCACCGGCACGCGAACGCACGTACAGGTAATCGCAATCTCAGGACAATGGAATATCTTCTGCGTCTCCTTGACCATCTTCATTTCTTCTTCATTGTACCCGTTAGGCCCGATTTTCGAATCGTGGCTGTACAGGTTGAACGCAAGCTGATACTTCAGTACCTTGCAGCTTACCGGCTTGCCGTCCAGTACCTGTCTTGTCTGCTCAATCAGTTCAAGCATCGCCGCCTGTCCTGCGCCGCTTGCCGCCTGATAAGTGCTGACAATCATACGTTTTACAGGGTTGGCCTTGTGCAGAGGCCAGACCGGCACGTTGGCGATTATCGTCGAACAGTTCGGATTGGCTATTATCCCCTTGTGTTTGGCTATATCCTGCGGATTGATTTCCGGCACCACCAGCGGCACATCAGGGGCCATCCGAAACGCCGATGAATTGTCAACCACCACCGCTCCTGCCGACACCGCCGCCGGGGCGAATTCCCTGCTCCGCGACCCGCCCGCGGAAAATAACGCGATATCTATGCCCTTAAAACTGTTCTCTGTCAGCAGTTCTACCTTGTATTTTTCCCCCTTAAACTCGATTTTCTTGCCCACAGAACGCTCGCTGGCAAGAGCTATCAGCGAATCAATAGGAAAATTACGTTCTTCAAGTATCCGCAAAAACTCCTGACCTACAGCGCCGGTTACGCCGGCGATTGCTACCTTCACTCCCATTATCTATCTCCTGTGTTTGAGTCCTTTATATTCCAAAAGCACCATAATATACCCCCTTTGGCCGGCCTTTGCAACTATCCGCCCGACGCGCGCAAAAAAATACCCGCTACCGTCCCGGACACGGCCACAGCAACCGTTAACCCATTTTGGGTTGCGACGCAGCGGGTATTCTGGCGTACTGCACCAAAAATCCCTTACAATGCCAGTATCGCCTTTCCCGCCGTCCGCTAACAGAGCTTGTTCACCCCAAGTGCCAACCCCCTGACACTACAAACACAAAATCCGTAATCCACCCCAGTTCCATATCAGCTAAATCCCTATAAATTTATGCAAAATCCCCCGCCCAATGCTAACCCGGCCAGAGATAAAACAAATACAAACCATAAAAAACAAGAAAAACCAGGTCCGGCGATTATCAAAACGGAAGTCATAATTCCCCTTTGTTGAAAAATAATCGTCAGACGGATTGATTCTTGTTGCCACGGCACAGAACTTCAGGCCCCAGAATCCCGCCTGACATAATCATCCTTATCCCTTCTTCCACCGTAAGATTGCAGCGGACTACCTCGGATTGTTCGATTATCTCAAGAAAACCTGTCGTTGGATTAGGCGTGGTCGGAATAAACACCTTATAGCAAAGCCTGCCCGAATCGTCCGTTATGCTGCCTGTAATAAACCCGACCGCCTTCATCCCGGCCCGAGGAAATTCGACAAGAACCACCTCCTTAAAGCCGGCCCTGCTCTGATTTGAAAACACATGCACCATATCCCGAGAGGCGCCGTAGATACTTTTCAGGAGCGGGATACGCAGAAGCGCCTGTTCAAAACGGTTCCAGAACCACCGTCCCAGAAAATGGCCGGTAACCAGCCCCAGCAGATAAATCACCGCAACTAAAACTCCGAAAGAAGACAGGAATTTCAGCCAGACGGGAAGCGTCGGGAAAAAATACAGCAGAATCGGAGCGAAAATTCCCGCGGTTATCCTGAATAAAAAACGCAGGATTACAATGGTGATAAATAACGGCAGCATAATAAGAAGCCCCGATACAAAACGTTTCTTTACATTTGAAAACAATTTTTTGCTCATAGCACAACTTCCTTTTTGATAATCAGTCTTTTATTTACGCACCAAATCTCCCGACCGAGGCCGTTCCGCCTCTTTGCTCCCTGTGCAGACGCATCGCCCGTTCGGCGGTCATTATATCACTGGAGGTCTCCGGGGACAAAATCTATCTGTACCGGCTTTTCGGGATAGACGCCCACTCTGCACAAAAACCGCTGCAGCGGGTTTAACTCCTTTCTCCATTTGTCTATCGCAGACTTGATTTTCACAACCGCCGCGTGCTGACTGTTGTCAAGCTGGTTTATAAGCTCAGTGGCTCCTGTCTTCTGGTTTGCCATAAGCATCGCGGTTGCAAAGTTTGTCTGATATACAACCGGCGTATCCGAAGGGACGCACATAAATCCCCGGAATGTAATCTCCCGAAACTCGGAAACCGCCGACTCAATTTTCCCCAGCCGCAGCAGGCAAACACCACGGGCGTTTTTTATCAACGCCGTCTCCTGACCAAGATGATTGATAAAATCCAGCGCCTCCAGCACCTTGCCCTGTTCCAGCAGGCTCTTTACCCGCTCAATAATATCTCCGGACATCTTGCCTTTATTCTC
>JBGSSG010000062.1:0-17966 GCA_041737185.1 Anaerohalosphaeraceae bacterium | reverse complement strand
TACGCGCGTGGCTGAAAGCCGCTGTCATACCGGTGTCCTTGAACGAGCCGGACGGATTCATCCCCTCATACTGAAGATAGAGATTTTGCGGCTTGACGCCTAATTTCCCGGCCAGGCCGCAGTTCTGCTGTAAAATTGTCTGACCCTCGCCAATGGTAACCTTAAAGCGGTCATCACAGAAAGGCAGCAGCTCCCGAAACCGCCAGACGCCGGAAAAATCCAAAGGCTGATTTCTGGAAGCCCAGCGTTTGCCGAATTCCTCAAGCCTGCCGGGAACGGGGATTTTGTCCCAGTTATAGTTCACATCCAGCAAATCCCCGCACGAAGGACATTCAAACAGCGCCTGGCCGCAGTCAAAGGTCGCCCCGCAGGACGAGTTGATGCATTTTTGAAAAGCTTGTTGTTCCATTTTTCCTACTTTTAACTAAAAGTTATTAAATTTTTCAACTTTTCGTAGTTATTGCAAGTCTTTACAAAAACGCCACTTACAATTTTATACTTCTTAAATAAGGGTTAGTTTTATTAACTACTTATAACTAACAATTGACTACTTATAACTAACAATTTTCAAAAAAAATAAAGATATATCTCATCTTTTAACCCATTTGGGGGCCCTTGATGTGCCCTTGTTTATGATAAGATTATCCTTTTTTGATAATCTGTACAATAAATTGCTTATTCTGTTTCTTTTCTGCTCCTCACTCAAAACATCAGGAAGTTTAACAATAAGCAGATCATCAAGTTCTTTTCGAGACGCCTGATGATACTTGTCAAGAAAAGATAAAATCAGGTTTATGTAATATTGATTATCTAACCCTCGGTTTCGAATATACTGGGCCTTTTTAGTGACTTCTGACGCGATAGAAGAAGAAATATAAAGACTGGGATAACGTCCCTCAACAAGGTGACGTTTCCTTAGATAATTGCATTCTTCCTTTGTAATTTTTATATGTTTTTGAACCTTATCTAAAAGCATTACGTCTTCAAGTTGCAAATCGGGCCTGCGAATCAGCAGCTTGGTATAGTTTTCATCCAATATTTTGCCCTGTATTTTTACCGTGACAGAAGGTGGATTCGAACCATGACCCGACTCAAACTCATAATCCGGCAAGGGGAAATATCTGTTCTTCTGTGCCAGGAATATCTTTTTGATTCCGCCGCCCACAGTGTCAATCATATTCAGGTTAACCATTGCATCGGCGAGAAACTTGTTTCTATAATACGGATACGGACAATCCTGTCTGATAACTGCTTCTACGCTGCCCGGCAAAAAAGTCCCCGGGTTTTGAAAGACAAGTTCGTCTTTCTTCTCAATCACAAAAATACGGCCACACAAGTCATAATCCTGATGCGCAATGCAATTGTGGAGAACCTCACGAATCACATACAAGTCGTACTGGTCAATCTCAATCGGGAAAAGAGTGCTGTCAGGCAAATAACGATAGCGAAGATTGCGGATTTTGCCTAAAACCCGGTCCACCTGTAAAATAAACGGCGGCCCGAAATGCTCATAGTCCTTTTTGACGCCGTCTTCGTTCAGTATCCACGAGATATGCGCCACGGCGGGGGAAATCAGGCTTTTCGATTCCCCAAGACCCAGCAGAACAACAGCGGCGTTTGTAATCTGACCACACATGGTGATTTTCGCCTTATCCAGAAAAACAGCGTCGTCCCATTTGTCGGAATCATCCGCCAGCCTCGGATTCTTGACTTTATACTCCAAACGGGCCTTTGCAACAGCATCAGGCGACAAATCCCGTATCGTCGCGTCTTTGCATATTTGCGCGGACCAGTCCCGACGGCTTTGCCAAATCTGTCTTTCTTTCTCTGGCAGATCTCGGAGGTTGCGCGTATGCGAACCAACGCGAATATATCTTTCCGCATCAAAAGACACGGGGGTTTGCGATGCTGCCTGAATTTCCAGTAAAACCAATTTTGCGCCGTTTATTTCATCCTCATAAAACTTGAATTCTAGTTTGGGACCCAGCAATGTCATCAACCAGTTTTCCAGCCCTTGTTTTTTATGTTCCATCTGTTTGGGCTGAAAGGTTGTCCCTTTGACATTTCCGGTTTTATCCTCAATTCCCCACAGAATGTACCCGGCAGGCTGATGATGCAGACAGGCGGAATTAGACAAGGCGGAAATATCTCTTCCGATTCTATCCGGCTCGCAATAATTATGCTTGAACTCCACCCATTCGGTTTCGTGCGGAAGCCGCAGCAATTCCTCAATTTTCCGTTTTACTTTTTCCGGATTCATCTGACAGTTATGATTTTACCAGAATTAATTTTTTCCACCAATTCGGCAAGCTCGGCGATGCTGCCGACAACGGAAATATTCCGGGGAGGTTTTGTCCCGGATGAATTTTGTTTCAAGACCGGCCTCATACCGGCTTTTATCGCTCCGCGAATATCCGTATCCATCCTGTCGCCGACAAACAGGATATTGGCGGGTTTCACGCCAAGCTGCTGGGCCGCCCGGGCAAAGATTCGAACATCCGGTTTCCGCCAGGGAAAATGACAGGAATACAGCCTTACCGGGAAAAAATCCAGCAGGCCCAGTTGTTTCAGGTGCCTGTCAAGAGTGCTTCCGTTGACGAAAGTATTGGATACTATTCCAAGCTTAAGACCCATAGCCGCAAGTTTCCTCAAGGTTTCGGACAGACCCGGCTCGATATAGGTAAGCTCAACCATCGGTTCGTACCACCGCCAGTTAAGTTCCCGCCATTGCGTTTCCGTGAGGTTAAAGCCGTGTCTTCGTCCGTATTTTTTGAGCAGTCGGAGCGAATCAAAATCATTGCCGGTCATTGATGAGACGAGCAGATGCCATCGCAGGCCCAGCAGGTGCGTCAGCCGATACCGGAAAAAAGACGGCAGCGGCTGAGACATTTCTTTAAGGTAGGTGTATGTTCTTCTGACAGCCTGGGAAAAAAGCCGGCCGCTGACAAGACCGCCAAAGCAAAGCAGAGTCTGGCCTAAATCAAACAGAACTGCTTGAATCGTTTTGCTGCTCAAACCTGCTACCTCAGCGGAGGCATTTTCCTGCCGAACAGTTCCCTGACCCAGGCGTGCATCTCGGCGTCTGAAATCGCGGAAACACGGTCGGCGGCATATTCGACGTCGATTTTATCCTTGATGGCCAGCACATACGGGTCCTGCTTGGCAATTTCTATCTGGTAGCGTTCCTCTATCCAGTGCTTTATGCCTGCGGCGCCGCTTTTGTCGGTAATCGCAACGCCTACAGGCCGATTGAGCAGTTTAAGCGTGTCAAAACAGTTATAGATTTCCTCGTTTTTGAGCAGGCCGTCGGCGTGAATGCCTGCGCGGGTAACATTGAAATCCTGTCCGACCAGCGGGTAATTTTCGGGCACATTAAAGCCGAGTTCCTTGTTGGCATAGTTGACCAGTCCGGTAATCGCGGCGTAGTTGACCTTCGGATTTGTGCCGCGAAGCCCGGCGTGCTCGATAACCATTGCCTCCAGAGGCGGATTGCCCGTCCGCTCGCCCACGCCGAACATCGCGCAATTAGCGGCGCAGCAGCCGTACAGCCAGGCCGTCGCGGCGTTGACCTGCACCTTGTGTAAATCGTTATGTCCGTGCCATTCGAGCCACTCGCCCGGGACGCCAAGTTTGCGAAGCCCATAGACAAGGCGCGGCACGCTGCGCGGCAGGGGGACGTTCGGATACGGAACGCCGAAACCGAGCGTGTCGCACAATCGCATCTTAATCGGCACATTATACCGGCCGGAAAGCTTGAGCAATTCCGCCGCAAAGGGAAGAATAAATCCGTCGTAATCGGCGCGGGTTATGTCCTCGAAATGACATCGCGGCAGGATGCCGTTATCCAGCGCAGCCTTTATAATATCAAGATACGCCTGCATCGCCTGCGAGCGGGTCTTTTTGAGCTTGAGGAAGATATGGTAATCACTTGCGCTGGTAAGAAGTCCCGTTTCCTTAAGGCCCAGTTCTTTTACAATCTTAAAGTCCGAAACGGTTGCACGTATCCAGCCGGTTACCTCGGGAAAATCATAGCCTCGCTCAAGACAGAGCCGGACGGCCTTTTTGTCCTTGTCCGAATACAGGAAGAACTCGCTCTGGCGAATCAGGTCGGTCCCGCCGTTGATTGTGTGGAAGAAATCATAAATTTTCAGCGTCTGCTCGGGCGTATATGGCGGCCTTGCCTGCTGGCCGTCGCGAAAGGTTGTATCGGTAATCCAGATATGCTCCGGATTTTCCATCGGGACGGCCTGGTCATCAAAGACAACCTTTGGAAACTCCGAATATGGGAAGATATCCCTGTACAAATTCGGCTGCTGGACGTCCTTAAGCTGAATATCCTGTTTTTCCATACACTGTACATCCACAAAAAAAGCCGGGGGGCAATTTCAAACTTTTATTACCATATACGGGGCGAAATCAGACCCATCAGTACCAGGCCGGATAGTGGCCGAGGTGGGAATCGAACCCACACGTCCTATCGGACAGGGGATTTTAAATCCCCAGCGTCTGCCGTTCCGCCACTCAGCCTTTACAAACCTGCCGTATAACCGATGTATTATAGGAAAACAGGCAGTTTCTGCAAGTTATTACTGGCCCGGAGAAAAAAAGTTAGGCGAAAGAGTCGAGAGTTGGGGGCTTGCCCACCTTTTACCAGTCGCAGGCTGGTTTATCCGCCTTTTACCAGCCTCAGGCTGGATGGCGGGTCGAGAGTCAAGACTTTACTATCCCAACTTTCGCACTTAGGCAGTAAAATCGGCGGTCTTGATAGTGCCGGCAGGGTTAGTAGCTGGAAAAACCGCAGCCAGAAACTGCTGTGGTGAAAAGGCTTACTTTTTCAGGAATTGACACAATATGTTGTGTAATACACAGCCGCCAGCCACAAGACCTGGCAGAAGGGTGTTTTTTTGATTAAAAGTTCTTTTTTCGGTGTTGATTAGGGTGGCCAGGCCCCCCGCGGCGTTGACAAGGCAAATGCCAGCAGCGACATCCCATTCATTTTTAGGGGTAAGTGTGAAAGTAGCGTCGGCCAGGCCTGCCGAGACGCAGGCGAGCTTATAAGCCACTGAACCGCAAGGGATTATGTGAAACGGAGCCGATTTAAACTGATCCCACCGGCCCTTTCGGACTTCACTTCTGCTGGCCAGAATCTTCGCATTTTCAAGAGTTTCTTTATCGCTGACGCGGACTGTTTTGCCGTTCAGTGTAACAGGCGTCTGGATTGAGCCTAAGAATAACTGTTCCTTGGTTGGATTGCAGATACCGGCCGCTATCGGTATGCCATCCTGTGCCAGGGCTATGGATATGCACCATTCGGGCAGACCTTCGATAAATTCCCGTGTGCCGTCGAGCGGGTCAACAATCCAGACCTGGGAACAACCGAGCCTGTTTTGGTCATCAGCGGTCTCTTCGGACAGCCAGCCTTGGCCGGATTCGAGAAGCACATCTTTAAGCACCCTGTCGATAGCAATATCCGCCTCTGTAAAAGGGTCGCCACCGGCTTTTTGCTGTGCCCTGATACCGGCGGCGGAAAAATCACGGGCCAGATTGGCGGCGATTTCGAGCGATTTTTGAATTTTTTCCAGCGCCTTTGTCGGTTCCATAGTTTTTATCAGTTCCGCAATTTTCTCACCGATTAAAGATAATCCCCCTGTTTTGCAGGAGAGATTTTACATTATCAGTTGTGCCATCCAGATTGTCAAGGTTCGGCGAGTGCAGTGAGATTTCAATATCTGTCGGGTCATCGCCGAGCCAGATGACCTCGATAAGGTCGCTGTCCACAACATTTGTGACGATTTTCAAATCCTCCGCGGTCAGAGAGATGGCGGTAACAATCAGTATAAATCCCGCCTCGAGAAGTAAATTTGCGACCTCGCCGAGTCTTCGCAGGTGCTCGGGCCGGTGCGACTGGTCGGGGCTGGGTTTTTTAATGTCGGCGTCCACGCCGTATAGTACGTTGGCGATGCCCATAAAGAAGACCATCCTGCCGTCCGCGAACAGTCGCTGTTCGATTGCGCGTGCGAGGGTTTTTTTGCCGACGTTTCTTCGGCCCGTTACCAGTATCAGGGCGGCCTTTTGCTTGTATCGTTCCTGCCGCTGTTCCCTGCTGATGGTACTGGTCGCCCATTTGAGGTTTCTGGTCATTACGTAATTGCGCATCGTTTCCTGAGGGTCGGGCAGGGCCTGCGTGATAATGCCGCCGCCGCGTATTTCGAAGTCGTCAACGATTACGAACCTGCCGGTAGCAGCGATGCGGTCGGCGGGGTCAAAAGCGACGGCCCTGTTTGTTCTCAGGATGCACTGCGCCACCTGGTGGCACTCGACGCGTTCGGGGGCATTTGAGATGGTCAACTCGGCTGCGTCGATTACGCCAAGGATTTCCTCAACCAGCATTGGCTGCCGGGCGGTACCGAGCTTGAGGATGTATTCTTTGTTTTTGAGCAGGGGATTTTTGCCCATCCAGAACAGGCTCACCTGCATACGGCTGCTGAGTTCAGGTGGAGTTTGTCCGGTTTTACAGGCCAATTGGCCGCGTGAGATGTAAATTTGTTTATCGAGGGTCAGCGACGCCGCCGAACCTGCGCCAAAAGTATCGGACGGCGGCGCGTTGAATTTTTCGAGGGTTTTGACCCTGCCGGTTTTGCCGGACGGATAGAAAATCAGTTCATCGCCGAGACTGACCTGTCCTGTTTCGACGGTACCTGCGATGATACGGCGGTTATCGCCGAATGCGGTGAATTTATATACGTCCTGTACCGGCAGCCGAAGGGGTTTATCCACGGGCAGAGGCTCTTTTTCGAAGCGGTCGAGTGTTTGAAGAACCGTCGGCCCGCTGTACCAGCCCATATTCTGCGAGGCGGCGGCGATGTTGTCCCCGGCCATTCCGCTTACAGGTATGAATGGGCCGTCGAGCTGAATCTGTCGTAAAAATTCAGAGTACTCGCTCTTTATTGAATCGAAGACTTCCTTTTTATAGCCGACCAGGTCCATTTTGCTCACGAGCACTGTAAGCCGGCGGATGCCGAGCATCGAGAGAAGGTAGCCGTGCCGGCGGGAATTTTCCTGTACGCCTTCATTGGCGTCGATGACCAGCAGGGCGGCCTCGGCGTGCGAGGCGCCGGTTACCATATTTTTCAGAAACTCGATATGGCCGGGGGCGTCGATGATAATATAGCGCCGTTTGGAGGTTTTGAAAAAGACTCTTGCCGAATCGATGGTGATGCCCTGCGAGCGTTCGTCTTTCAGAGCATCGAGCAGGAAGGCGTATTCAAAGGGTTTGGAATTGCGTCTGCAGGTTTCACGGACCTGTTCGAGTTTTCCGCAGGGCAGTGAGTTTGTGTCCGCCAGCAGCCGGCCGATTATTGTGCTCTTCCCATGGTCAACGTGGCCGACGATGACGATATCCATACGTTCGACGCTGTTTTTTTGGCTTTGCTCGGTCATAGTCATCTCTTAAATCGCGGAAGGTCCTTCAGGCCGGGATTTTTGATTTTTCTTTCAATCGTCAATCTTAAATCGTAATTCGTCAATTCCTTACATATAACCTTCTCTTCGCAGTGTTTCCAGGCTGCCGCCGTCTTCGGCATCCTGTGCTCGTCCGCTGCGTTCGGCGATATTCGACAGTTGGCCGCTGCGAAGCTCCTCAATGATTTCCTTCGGGTTTCTGGCCTGTGAGACGATGGGAAAAGTGCAGGGCCGGCAGCCCAGTGAGCGGTAGCGTTTGCCGTCGCCCTGATTGTAGTACAGCGAGACGGTCGGGATGTTTTCGCGGTCTATATATTCCCAGACGTTCAGTTCCGTCCAGTCCAGCAGCGGATGAATGCGTACGTGGGTGCCCGGCGCGAAATCGGTCTTGTACTGGTTCCAGAACTCCGGCGGCTGTTCGGCGATGTCCCATTCGCTTTGGCGGTCGCGGGCGGAGAAGCATCGTTCTTTTGAGCGGGAGCCTTCCTCGTCGGCCCGAAGTCCCACTATGACGCCGGTGAACGGCTCTGTGTTTTTGTCCACTTCATAGCTATCAGCGGCGTGGCTGAAGCGGTATCTGGGCCATTGGCCGTCGAGCGTATGCTTCAGGGCCTCTGTTTTAAGAAGACGGCAGCAGGTAAGGCGGTCGGCGTTGCCGTCGGGGAAAGTTTGTCTTGCCTGCAGCGCCTGTTCGTTGACGCCGTAAATCATATCGAGACGCCACTGTCGAGTCAGGCGGTCGCGGTACTCAATCATTTCGGGAATTTTGTAGTGTGTATCTATGTGAACCAGCGGGAAGGGCACGTGTCCGAGAAATGCCTTGCGCGCCAGCCAGAGCATTACCGTGCTGTCTTTGCCGATGGACCAGAGCATACAAAGGCTTTTGAAATTGGCATAGGCTTCGCGAAGTATATGGACGCTTTGGTTTTCAAGTTGTTCAAGGTGGTCCACAAAATTCCTTTCACATAAATGGGCGGATGCAGGCCATAATCGATTCTACACTTTGCTGGGGCGAAAGGATTTCGGTATCGACGATAAGTTCCGGTTTTTCAGGCTGTTCATACGGGTCGTCTATGCCGGTGAAATTTTGAATCTGTCCGGCCAGGGCCTTCTTATAGAGGCCCTTGACGTCTCTTTTTCGGCAGGTTTCCAGAGATGCTTTTATATAAACCTCGATGAAATTTTTACACATTTCCCGCACGGCCTGCCTGCTCTGCCGGTATGGCGAAATGAAGGACGCGACGACAACGACGCCGTGATGTTCGAGGCGGCTTGCCATAAAGCCTATGCGTTTTATATGTTCCTCGCGTTCCTGCCGGGTAAAGCCGGTGCCGGGGAAGATGCTGCGCATAACGTCTCCGTCCAATCTTTCGACTTTTCGCCCCATCCGCTCCAGACGGTCAGCGATGGCCCGGGCTATGGTGCTTTTCCCCGCACCGCTAAGTCCGGTAAGCCACAGCACAAATCCCGCTTCTTGTCCGCAGTTTTCCGCCAATCTGTCTCCCCGGCTTTCTATGCCCAAGTTAATAATATCCTTCTACAATATCAGAATTTATCGGTTTGGACAAGGCCATATCTTCCGCCGGGCGGTTAAAATTCTTTTGCGGCAGCGGGCATTTCGGTTTATTATATGGGCAAAATCGGGATTCATCTGACGGGAGAATGGGGTATGGACATATTTGCGTTTGCATTGAAGATGGAAAAGGACGGCCAGGACTTTTACCGCAATCTGGCGGCCAAGACAAAAAGCAAAGGGCTTGCGAACATTCTTGAAATGCTTGCCGACGAAGAGCTTAAACATTACAGGGCGATACAGGACATCCAGGCCCAAAAACAACACCAGATGGCCCAGGCCAGCCTGCTCAAACGGGCAAAGAATGTTTTTAAGCGGATGAAAGAGTTCGGCGAGAACTTTGAAGCCGACGCATCAGAGCTCCAGCTTTATCGTCAGGCGATGAGGCTGGAAGAGCAGAGTCGGACTTTTTATCTTGACAGGGCCGATGAGGCGGCTGACCCGAAGAACAAAGATCGGTTTATGCGGCTGGCCGAGGAAGAAAAAAAACATTACATTCTGCTGGAACATATCGCTGATTTTGTGTCCCGCCCGCAGCAATGGCTGGAAAACGCGGAGTTTTTTCACCTTGAGGATTATTGAGGACAGACGGTATGACTGCCGCCGCCGATATAACGCCGCAGGGTTTGCTGAAAGACAGATTGGCCAAAAAATGGGTGGTGCGGGAAAGTCTCTCGATGCGATAAATAAAAAAGATGAGACTATTGGAAAATCGCCAATATAATGCAGAAAGACGAAATTCATGTGGATATAAAACAAATGCCGGATGACATCGGGACGGTTGTTCAAACCGTACAGTAAAAAGCGGAATGATTATTCGAGTCCAAAGAATACTTTACTTGTCGCGGTGATTTTTTCGGCGAAGGTTTCTAAACCCATTTTATTCAGGCCGGCCAGGAGTCTTGCGGTGTGGACAAGATGGGCGGGTTCATTCGGCTGAATCCTTCTGACAGGTTCGGGCGAAATAAAGGGACAATCCGTCTCAATCATCAGTTTATCCGGTGGAATCGTCCCGGCAACCTCGCGCAAAGCGTCGCTCTTTTTGAACGTAACCGTGCCGGTAAAGGAAATATGATAGCCGCGGTCAAGGACCAGCCGGGTTTGTTCCATATCGCCGCCGTAGCAGTGGATTACGACACCTTTAAGTCTGCCCCTGTACTCGTCCAGAATCGCCATCGCATCGTCAAAGGCCTGGCGCGCGTGGATAATCACAGGCTTATTATATTTTACAGCGATGTCTAATTGCGCACGGAACAATCGTTTCTGGTTTTCCGGCACGGCGTTATCGTAATGATAATCAAGCCCCGTTTCACCGACGGCGACGACTTTTGGATTTTGCACCGCCTCGGTCAGAAAAGCGATATCGTCATCGGTAATTTCGTTGGCATAATGCGGATGGCAGCCAAGCCCCGCCCATAGATTGTCGTACCGCGGCAGAAGCGCCAATGCTTTGCGGATATGCTGCGGGTTGGTTCCGATGGTAATCCAGCCGGCAACGCCTGCGGCCCGGCTGCGGGCCAGAACAGCGTCGATATCCTTTTCCAGTTCGGGAAAGGTCAGATGCGCGTGCGTGTCAATCAGTTCCATAAGTTTCATTACGGCACAAAGACGTTTGTGTAATGGCGGATTTCCACGGCGCCCGCCGGCGGAACGATAACCACTGCCACGTCGAATCGCAGGGGCCTGTCGGCAAGTTTATATTTTCGGACAAACGACCTGGCGGCCTTTATCAGACGCAAACGCTTTTTGTAATTTACCGCCGAGGTCGCGGATGCGAATTTTTCATCGGCCCTGGTTTTTACCTCCGTAAAGACAACACGCCCGTCGTCATCGGTAAAAACCAGGTCCAGTTCGCCCGCCACTATGCGATAGTTTCGCGTCAGCAGACGGTAGCCTTTTCTGCGAAGATATTTTTCAGCCTGCCGCTGGCCCCATTGTCCGAGCCTGCGCGGGTTGTCGAGAATCGCAGCTCTGCCCCACGGCCACCACATACCGTAATCGCCTTTTTAGCTTTTGGCGGTGTGTTCGCTATGGCGTTTTGAGAGTCGAACGCCCTTGCCGGTCCGGCCGCGAAGGTAGTAAAGTTTCGACTTGCGGGCCTTTCCGCTGCGGATGGGTTTGACATCCACTACGTTTGGCGAATGCAGAGGGAAGACGCGTTCGACGCCTTCTTCAGCGACCATTCTGCGGACGGTGAACATTTCGTTCATTCCGCGGCCCTTTCGGGCGATGACGGTGCCGGAGAATATCTGAACGCGGGTTTTGGTTCCTTCCTGTATCTTGCAGTGAACGTCCACCGTGTCTCCGATTTCGAAGTACGGCGTCTGGGTCTTTTTGCTTTTGCTTTCCACTTTTTCCAAAAGTTCGTTTTTCACGTATCAATCTCCTGTTTTTTTATTTTATGTGTTGTCTTTCTGCCGGTTCGTCTTCATCAGGTATTTCTGCCACAGGTCGGGACGTCTCTGCTTTGTCCGCTCGATTCGCTGCTGATGCCGCCATTTTTCGATTTCGGCGTGGTTTCCGCCGAGCAGTATTTCCGGCACACGCAATTGCCGGAATTCCTCCGGCCTGGTATATTGCGGGTACTCGAGCAGGCCGTCGCGGAAGCTTTCATCAATGGCGGAAGTATCGTCGCCAAGGGCCCCGGGAAGCAGCCGTACCAGGGCGTCGATGAGCACCATTGCCGGCAGTTCGCCACCGCTTAGCACATAGTCGCCGATGGATATTTCTTCTGCGTCGAGTCCCGTCCGGATACGTTCGTCAAAACCTTCGTACCGTCCGGCAACCAGAATTAGCCTGTCCAGAACGCTCATCTCAACAAGCTTTTCCTGGGTCAAAGGCGTTCCCTGAGGCGTAAGCAGAATCACCTTGCCGGGCCGGGGGTCGAGAGAACAGACATACTCAAAGCAGGCAAAGACCGGGGCGGGTATCATCACCATTCCCGGCCCGCCGCCGTAAGGCTTGTCGTCAACCTTGCGGTAGTTATCCGCGGCGAAATCCCTGATATTTGAAAGAACTATTTCAACGATGTTCTGCTGCTGCGCCCGTTTGAGTATCGAATGGCCAAGGGGCGACTCGAACATTTCCGGAAACAGCGTCAGGACATCGATTCGCATACAATTTTAGCTGCCGCTTTCTTCGGTTTTGGGCTTCGCGGCTTCTTTCTCGGCCTTTGTGAAGGGCTTTCCGGCCTTTCTGACAAGGACGAGGGCCTTTTGGCGGCGCTGCTGAAGCTGCTGATGCCACTTGCAGGGAAGGCCTTTTTTGACCAGAATCTGCGCGACGGTTTCGCTGGGGACGGCGCCCTGTTCAATCCAGAACTTTGCGCGTTCCAGGTCGAGGACGATTTGTTTGGCCTCGTCCTTTTCGAGGGGGTCGTAGTGGCCGAGTTTTTCGATGATTCTGCCGTCCCGCGGCGTTCGGGACTCGACGGCGTTGATTCGGAAGAACGGCCTGTGGCGTCTTCCCATCCGCGACATTCTTAGTTTAACAGCCATTTGATTTCCTTTCCTATTCGTTTATGTTAGAAGATTCGCGGCTTAACATTTATTGCCGCAAAACAGGTTTACTTATACGTTTCCTTTTTCTTTTCTTAGTTCGAGAGCGTATCCGTTAAAAAATATAGCCAGCAGGCCCGGCTCTGCGCCGGCGTCGGCGGCAATCTGCTGCAGTTGTCCGCCGGTCAGGTTGGCGGGGTCGTTTTTTTCCGCAGGGGTCATAATAGACACGGCCCGGGTAATCTGGTCCAGCTCGCCCGCCGAGGGAGACTGCAGCACCGCCAGTTCGCTGGAACCGCGGCAGTCGCGGAACTGCTGGCGAATCTGCCGGCCGTACGGTTCGTCGGCGAATTTCGCAATTTTCTGTAAATACTTTTCGAGTGTCATCAGGTCTTCCCTGTTCTGTCTTAACGTCGGCGGACGCGTTTTCGTTTCGAACGCTGTTTTACTTTTCGCGCGGAGTTCATCATACTGAACACGTCCGTTTTTCCACTGATAAGTTCCTTGAGGCCTCCAAATCCGCCGCCGCTCAAGTTTCGCATCATTTCCCTGCTTCTTTTGAAGGTTTTTATCAGGGAAGCGACTTCCTGTACGTCCCTGCCGCAGCCGCGGGCGATTCGCCTGCGACGCGAGGAGTCAATTAGTTCGGGGTCCTTGCGCTCCCGTGTGGTCATTGAATGGACTATACCTTCGATTTTATTCATTTCGCGGTCGTCGATGTCGAGGTTTCCCAGACCACCCATTCCGGGCAGCATTTTGAGCATACTGGCCATACCGCCCATTTTCCTGACGGCCTGCATTTGTTTGAGAAAGTCGTCAAAACCGAATGTCCCCTTTGCCATTTTGGTCTGGAGTTTGGCGGCCTCTTCGGCGGAAAATTGTTCCTGGGCCTTCTCGACTAAGCTCACCACATCGCCCATACCGAGTATTCTGCCCGCCATCCGGTCGGGGTGGAACTCGTCGAGCTTGTCGAGTTTTTCCCCGATGCCGATGAATTTTATTGGTTTGCCTGTAACGGCCTTTACGGACAGGGCGGCGCCGCCGCGGGCGTCGCCGTCGAGCTTTGTGAGAATTACGCCGTCCAGTTCGAGCAGTTCATTAAATGCCTTTGCGGAGTTGACCGCGTCCTGGCCGGTCATAGCGTCGCAGACAAGGTAAATCTGGTGCGGGCTGGTTGCCAGCGCGACGTTTTTAATCTGGTCCATCATCTCCGGGTCGATGTGGAGCCTGCCTGCGGTGTCGAGAATCACGACGTCAAAGCCGTTTGACTTTGCGAAATTGACGCCGTTGCGCGCGACGCGAACGGCGTCGGCGGTCTGCTCGGTATAGACCTCGACGTTAATCTGCTGACCTAATGTTACAAGCTGGTCAATGGCGGCAGGTCTCTGGAGGTCGTCGGCGACAAGCAGCGGTTTTTTGCCTTTAGACAGCAGGTGCATCGCCAGCTTGGCCGCGGTGGTTGTCTTGCCGCCGCCCTGCAGGCCCGCAAGCAGAATAATTGTCGGGCCGGGGGAGACAAAATAGATATGCGTGTCAACCGGCCCCATCAGCCGGACAAGCTCGTCGTGGACGATTTTAATCATCACCTGGCCGGGATGGAGACTTTTTACAACCTCTGCGCCGAGAGCCGCGGCCTGAACGTCCTTGCAGAACTGCTTTACGACATTATAGTTAACGTCGGCTTCGAGCAGGGCCTTGCGGACTTCGCGCATCGCGTCCGAGACGTTGGCCTCGGTGATTCGGCCTCTGCCTGAAAGAGACCGAAAGACCGAACTGAATTTTTCCGTCAGAGCCTCAAACATTGTGATTTTCTATTTTCTTTTTTAGCCACAGAGGACATTTATCCGCCTGCGGCGGACAGAGAACACAGAGATTATTTTTTTAATTCTCAATTCTGCATTCTTAATTCTTAATTCTGCCTTTATATTTATAAAAGCGCAGGGACATCCTGTTAGAAACGCCGCATTTTATGGAAAGGGCGGTTCTTTTTCAAGCCTAAAATAACCATCGCTAACCCCCCAAAACGCGGAAAAACCAGCCGCGGACAAAAAACACTTGATTTTTTCGTGAAAATCGGGTATAAGAAAGACACTTGCTATGGGGGCAGGAGCGAAAGCATTGCGGGTGAAACAGCAGTGCGTGGTTTCTCTGTTTTTGCCTGAATACTGTACTTTTAATGCTTACAACAGGGCCAAGCTATGAAAATTCGTCTTTTTCCGTGTCTGATTGGGATTTTTTTATCCGCATCGGCTTTTTCCGCGACCATTTTGTGGGACACTTCTCACGGCGTTGCCGGCTCCGGCGCATACCGGCCCAGCCGTTACAGCGGCTATTACCAAGATTTTACCAACGACCTCTACGACGCCGGGTTCACTCTTACTACCACACCGACAGGATTTGTCAGCGCCGACCTTTCCGCAACGGATATTTTGGTCGTTGCCTCGCCCTGCGCAATGAATTCACAGTACTCGGTTGCAGAAATAACAAAAATAGCGGATTTTGTATCCGCAGGGGGAGGACTTCTTATACTTGGAGACCAGTTCTACTCGACGGTTGAGCCGGTCGCCGGCAGATTTGGTTTCAGCTTTGCCTCTTCCTATATCAGCCCAAACGATGTTTATACATCCTCTCTTGTGGCCACACATCCGGCCTTTGAGAATATAGACCAGATTTATCTTTACGCCGCCGAGGAAGTGTCCGGACCGGGAATCATCGCCAGACAGGAACTGACCGACAAGGGACTTGTTGCGGCATCGCTTTTTGGAAACGGCCGGGTAGTCGCCATCGGCGACAGCACGCTCTGGACCAATTTAACCGACCACAGCTACGACCACGCCGATAACGCTCAGTTCGCTCTGAATGTTTTTACGCATCTTGCGGATACGACATACATCCCCGAACCGGCGACGCTTGTTCTGCTTTTGACAGGTGCGGTTGCCTTAAGAGGAAGGCGCAGATAAAACACTTCTAACGGCCTCGGCCAGCTTTTCAGGCTCATCGGTTCCGATGCGCACCCTCTTGCCGTTTTTGAACGTCAATTCTACCGCGTCAAGACCTGCAACATTGTACAGCCAGCCGCCGAAGGTGCAGTGTATCCCCCAGCCGCAAAGCCAACTGTTGCGGACAGGCGCCGCCGAGACTATCTGCGAAACCAAAAACCGCTTGCGAAAACCGCCGCCCCCAAAACGAATAAAAACAAAACTTTCATCAATCCGCACTGTCAGACTGGACATCAAAAGCCCCGCCCAGACCAGGACAGGCAGGCCGATAAACAAAGGTACGGCGATTTGAGCCAATACATCGCCGGCGGACACATCGGGCTTTGTTTCCTTCAGCGAAAACAACGCCCCGGCGGTTATCGCAATATCAAAGGCAACAATACCAAGTATCAGCCAGAACCATGTCCCCTTTTGTTTGTGTTCGTAAACAATCATCAGACTTTTCCTTTTTTTGGGACGGCTTTTTGTTTATAATAGCTGGCTGCTGGTTTGGAAACAACTTAAAAGCTCGGAAAGGAAGGTTGGAATGGCGCATTTGTTTGTCAGGGACATCAAGCCCGGTCAGAACATAACGGACATATACCTTGTAACCCAGCCGGTGCTGCGGAACACCACCCGGGGGGATTTGTATATCGCGATGTATCTTTCCGACAAGACCGGCAAGGTCAATTCACGGATGTGGCAGGCCAGCGAGAAAATTTACCAGTCTCTGCCCAGCGAAGGATTTGTCCAGATACGCGGCAAAAGCGAGCTTTACCAGGGCGCTCTGCAGGTGGTCGTCAACGACGTTCTGGTTCTGGACGAGGACAAGGTCGATATCTCCGATTATATGGCCCGGACGGAAAAAGACATCCCGCAGATGTTCGCCAGGCTCGGCGAGATTGTTTCGCGAATTTCACACCCGCAACTAAAGACATTTACACAAGCCTTTCTTGCCGACAACGATTTGACGGCCCGGTTCTGCAATGCCCCCGCGGCGATGCAGATGCACCACAATTACATCGGCGGCCTGCTTGAACATACCCTCAATATGCTTGAAGCGGCAGAGGCGCTGTATCCGCTGTACCCGAAAATACAGAAAGACCTTGTCCGTGCGGCAATTTTCCTGCACGACATCGCCAAGACAAAAGAGCTTTCTTACCGCGTGGGGATTTCATACACCGATACTGGCCAGCTCCTGGGCCATATCATACAGGGCACGCAAATGATTACGCAAATGGCCGACAAGCTGGCATCGGCGGGCAAACCCATTGACCCCGCTATTCTCGACAGTTTGCTGCATATTGTAATAAGTCATCATGGCCAGTACGAATTCGGCTCGCCAAAGCTGCCGGCCACGCCCGAGGCGTTTATGGTCAACTATATTGACAACCTCGACGCGAAGATGAACCAGACCGCAGCCCTTATCGAGTCAGACCCCTCCGAGGGCAGTTGGACGGCGTACCAGAAATCCCTTGAGACAAAACTTTACCGCAACAGAGTTCTTGAGCAATAGTTTTTGCCGCTGGGCGTAAAAAAAGAGGAAGACGCCGTTATGTCGGGCGTCTTCCGTGCGACGGGCCTGGTTACAGTCTGCGTCCGAGTCGTACCAGGGCCTTGAAGAAATGACATTTGGATTTTTTGCCGATTCTTTTCAGATTGAGTATCGGACGGTTTTCCGGATTATGACAGATAAATATAGGAAACAGTGCCAACCGCCTGGCACTCTAAGCGGATTTTTCAGCCTATGGTCTTGGCGGACAACGACGCCTGATGTGCTGATAACTCCAAGGCCGCCTGATGCGGGGAAATCCAACATATCTTTATGGGTCGCATTTTTTAAGCAAAATCGGAGTTTTTGCCGAACGAAGGCTTGCATTCGCCAAACGGGCCGATATAATGCCCCGACCGTTGAGTACCTGATTGTGCAGGTCCATAAAACCGGATAAAGACCCTTGTCAGGAGAAAATACAGTGGAAAATCATCGCAAAAGTCTTCGCAAGCGTGCCCGCAAGAGCGGGTTTCTGGCCCGTCAAAGGACCAGCAAGGGTCGGCAGATTCATTCACGCAAACGCCGCGTAGGCCGAAATGTCAACGTCAAGAAAAGCTTTTCATGAAAAACATCCGCCGGCACTGCGATTGCCATTGGTAATCGCAGTGCCGGCAGTAAAAACAAAGCCTCTCACCCCCGGCCCATCACATCCGGGCAGACACCCGCGTTGAAAATATCCTTGCATTCTACCAGGCCGCTCCGGGAAAATAAAAATCGTAACCGTTCACAGAAATCCAGGGTAACAAGTATTGGTCCGTGGGTTTGGTAAAGACGGGCGAAAAACTCAAGATTATGGCATCCCATGCCGATGTCAGAATAGTAGTACTCATACTGGCCTCCGTGAAATAGGTTCATATCTACCCATTTCATCGGCAGGCCATTTTTGTTTTTACAGTTTTTCATTA